>DASQCE010000538.1:0-6063 GCA_035634855.1 Mycobacterium sp. | reverse complement strand
GAGCAGATCGTCGCGATCAGCGAAATAGCGGTAGACACTTGGCCGCGACAGCCCAACCTCGGACGCAACGTCGTCCATCGTGGTCTTGCGGATTCCGTGACGATCGATGCAGCGTTCCGCGGCGGCCAGGATGCGTTCGCGGGCATCGTCTGTGCTCGCGGATTCGGCTGGCTGACTGCGTGATCCTCGAGGCATGAACGCCATGTTACATCTTACGTCAGTCGTCCGGCGACTTTTGCCCCACGCGTTATGGGATTGCCGCCAACTTGACACGTGCCTACCGCCGTAAGACACTGACTGCTGACACTTCACGTTATTTGTCAGCCAGCGATGTGGGGGCATGTCTCGAGCCTCGAGCGAAGGAGTGCAATGACTCGCCTTGTCATGCGCGCATGGGTACCTCTGGTCATGGTGATCGTGGTGGCGATCGCGGCGTTCACCGTTTCGCGGCTACATGGGATCTTCGGCTCGAACATGTACCGTCCTGATGTTGGCAACGCCGATGCGATCGTTCAGTTCAACCCCAAACGGGTGTTGTATGAGATCTACGGTCCGGCGGGGACAGTCGCCAACATCAACTATTTGGACGCGGATGCTCAGCCGCAGCGTGTTGATGGCGCGACGTTGCCGTGGTCGTTCGAGCTCGTCACGACGCTGACCGCGGTGGCCGCGAATGTGGTGGCGCAGGGCGACAGCGACACCATTGGTTGCCGTATCACGGTAAATGGTCAAGTGCGCGACGAGCATTCGGTGGATGCCTACAATGCTCAGACCTCTTGCTTGGTGAAGTCCGCATGAGCATTCGACACAGCTTGCCCTCCGGCGCGGAGAAGCGGCCTTTCATTGCGCGCACGATCCGGTGGTTGTCGGTGCCGATCGTCCTGGGCTGGTTGGCACTGACGGTGGTGGTCAATGTTGTTGCACCGCAGCTCGAAGAGGTCGGCGCGGCACACTCGGTGCCGATGACCGCCAAGGATGCTCCGTCGACGATCGCGATGATGCGCATCGGCAAGAACTTCCAGCAGTTCGATTCCGACACCACGGCGATGGTGTTGTTGGAGGGTCAGGACAAGCTGGGTGATGACGCGCACCGGTTCTACGACAAGCTGATCCAAAAGCTGTCCGAGGATACGACGCATATCGAGCACATCAACAACTTCTGGGGCGATCCGCTGACCGCGGCGGGCTCACAGAGCGCTGACGCCAAGGCCGCCTATGTGCAGTTGAATCTGCGCGGCGATCAGGGCGGCACCGAAGCCAATGATTCGGTGGCCGCGGTGCAGCGCATCGTCGACAGCGTGCCCCCGCCGCCGGGAGTCAAGGCCTACGTGACCGGTCCTGGGCCGCTGGCCACCGATCGGCGCGTGTACGGCGACGAAGGTGCGAAGAAGATTACCCTCGTCACCCTGGTGGTGATCGCGGTCATGCTGCTGCTGGTCTACCGCTCGTTTTTCACCACTGCCATCTTGCTTTTCACGATCGGGATGGAATTGCTGGCCGCGCGCGGTGCGATCGCGGTCCTGGGCAATAACAACCTCATAGGCTTGTCCACCTTTGCGGTCAATCTGCTGATCGTGCTGGCGATTGCGGCATCGACCGACTACGCGATTTTTTGGGTTGGCCGCTATCAGGAGGCCAGATCGCGGGGACTGGATCGTAAAGCCGCCTATTACAACATGTTCAGCGGGACCGCCCATGTGATCGTGGGATCGGGCCTGACGGTCGCCGGAGCGATGTACTGCATGAGCTTCACCCGGCTTCCCTACTTCCACAGCCTCGGCGCGCCGTGCGCGTTGGGTCTGCTGGTGGTACTGGCGGCCTCGCTGACGCTGGGGCCGGCAATAATTGTCGTGGCCAGCCGGTTCGGGGTGTTCGACCCCAAACGAGCCCACAGCGAGCGGGGGTGGCGACGCATCGGCACCGTTGTCGTGCGCTGGCCCGGACCAGTTCTAGCCGCCACCACCCTGGTCGCCCTGGTCGGGTTGCTCGCGCTGCCGGCGTACACGACCAACTACAACGACCGCTACTACATCCCTGGCGACACCCCGGCCAACATCGGATACCACGCCTCGGATCGGCACTTTCCGCAAGCCCGCATGGAGCCCGAACTGTTGATGGTCGAGGCCGATCACGATCTGCGCAACCCGGCCGACATGCTGGTGCTGGACCGCATCGCCCGCGGCGTCTTCCACATTCCCGGCATCGCCCGGGTGCAGAACATCACCCGACCGCTGGGCACCCCGATCGACCACAGCTCGATCCCATTTCAGATCAGCATGCAAAGCAGCCAGACCATTCTGAACCTGAAATACATGCACGACGCCATGGACAATTTGGGCAAGATCAGCGATGAGCTACTCGGCACCATCAACATCACCGAGCGTGTCGCAGACCTTACGCATCAACTCACCGACGTCACTCACGATTTGACTGGCCAGACCCATCAAATCCAGGCCGACACCAGCGAGTTGCGAGATCACATCGCCGACTTCGACGACTTCTGGCGACCGATCCGCAACTACTTTCACTGGGAACCCCACTGCTTCGACATTCCGATCTGCTGGTCGCTGCGATCGATATTCGACGGATTGGATGGCATCGACAAGCTGACCGACGACATCGGCAACGTCACCAAGGACATCGACAGAGTCGATGTGCTCCTGCCTCAATTAGATGCCCAGTTGCCGCAGCTGATCGCCACCCTGAAGACGGTGCGCGGACTCACGATGACGACGGCAAGCACGTTCTCCGGGTTGATCAACCAAATGGACGCGTTCTCCCAGAACGCCACCGCCATGGGGCAAGCCTTTGACGCGGCCAAGAACGATGACTCCTTCTACCTTCCGCCCGAGGCGTTCCAGAACCCGGATTTCATCCGAGGTCTGAAGTTGTTCTTGTCCCCGGACGGCAAATCCGCGCAGTACATCATCACTCACAAGGGCGATCCCGCTACCCCCGAAGGCATTTCGCACATCGACCCGATCATGCAGGCCGCAAGCGAGGCGGTGAAGGGAACACCCCTGGAGAGCGCCAATCTCTACTTGGGCGGCACCGCGGCCACCTACAAGGACATGCGCGACGGCTCCATGTACGACCTGATGATCGCCGTCACCGCGTCGATATGCCTGATCTTCCTGGTCATGCTCGGCCTCACCCGAAGCCTGGTCGCCGCCGCGGTCATCGTCGGCACGGTCACTGTCTCGCTGGCCTCCTCCTTTGGGTTATCGGTGCTGCTTTGGCAGCACATCTTGCACATGCCACTGAACTGGCTGGTGCTACCGATGGCCATCGTGATCATGTTGGCCGTGGGATCCGACTACAACCTGCTGCTGGTCTCCCGGTTCCAAGAAGAAATCCACGCCGGGCTGAAGACGGGCATCATCCGCTCCATGGGCGGCACCGGCAGGGTGGTCACCGCCGCCGGGCTGGTGTTCGCCTTCACCATGGGGTCGATGATCAGCAGCGACCTACGCATCGCCGGCCAAATCGGCTCCACCATCATGCTCGGACTGCTCTTCGACACGCTCGTCGTGCGGTCCTTCATGACGCCGGCCATCGCGGCGCTGCTCGGACGTTGGTTCTGGTGGCCACGACGAGTACACACCCACGCCACCCCCCAGTCCGCTACTAGCACCCCCGCCCGCGGTCCGGCGGCAGAAGACACGACCACCACTCAGCCGCTCCGGCTGAATGCGATGAGTCTCGAAGGACAGCAATGAGATACGGGAAGCTATTCGCACTGTCGTCCATCATGGCCGCCGCGGTTACGCTGGCCGCCCCGGTGCACGCCGACGTCGACACCGATTTCGCGAATCAGTTGCACGGCTACGGCATCTACGGACAGCGCGATTACAACGCGTGGCTTGCCAAGATCACCTGTAAGCGACTGGGCAACGGCTTGGACACAAGCGCCGAAAAGTCCGCAGAATTCCTGTCGCACAACCTGCCACGGGGCACCGACACCGCGCAGACATGGCAATTCCTCGCCGCCGCCATCCGCACATACTGCCCCGACCTGACGCCGATGCTGACCACGGTCGCCGAACCAAACCGCTGAGATTCAGGAGGCACACATGCACCGACCGAGGCGCGCGCTACGAGACCATAAATGCCCCGCTCTTCGAACCGGAATTGTTGTCCTCACAGGAGCATTCGCTGCGACAGTGTTCCCCGCAACGGCGACGGCCGACGCGACCGACGACTACCCTATCCCCCACCGCATGATCGTCACGACCTGCACGGCGGA
Source organism: Mycobacterium sp. (assembly GCA_035634855.1). Taxonomy (GTDB): domain Bacteria; phylum Actinomycetota; class Actinomycetes; order Mycobacteriales; family Mycobacteriaceae; genus Mycobacterium. The sequence continues at coordinate 1,817 of DASQCE010000538.1, read as the reverse complement.
GCAGATCCTCGCTGCCGCAAGGGACTTCGAGCCGATCTATTACGAACGCTACATTATCGACAAGCACAACAAGTCGCCTGAGGTGCAGCAGGCAGCCATCGATAACGCGCACTATTTCTACTCCTTGAGCCCTGAGGACCGTAGGGCCTACTCGGAGCAGATGGTAACGAATTTCGCCGATCCCATGACGGCGTCGTGGCCTAATTGGGCGAAGATCTTCTTCAACAACAAGGGCGTTGCGGCCAAGGAAACGGACAACTGCGCCACCTACCCGCCCGATGACCAATCAGTGTGGGACGGGTAGTGAATGCATTCGCGGCCATAGGTTTCGGCCTATGGAAGGCTTCAGTCAGCGATTTGAGCCCGGTCCAGGTGACCAGTGGTTAAGTGTCCACGACAAGTGAGGAGCTCATCAATGAGCGACACCGCAACAGCGATCAACCTCGGCACGACCGGCGTGCATTACGTCGAGGGGGAACTGACACCGGAGGCGGCAGCCGAGGTGGAGCGGCTCGGCTACACGGCTCTGTGGATCGCGGGAACGCGCGAAGTGCGCCTGACCAGCGTGGAGCGGGTGCTCGCAGCGACCGAGACGCTGGCCGTCGCCACCGGCGTAGTGAACGTCTGGCACATGAACGCTCGCGCCGTCGCGGACACGTACCACTCGCTTGAGACGGCCTACCCCGGGCGGTTCCTGCTTGGTATCGGCGCGGGGCACCGGGAGTTCGGGGCCGATTTCCGATCGCCGTATCAGGCGTTGGTTGACTACCTGGACGTCTTGGACGAGCGCGGCGTTCCGAAACAGCGGCGGGCGCTGGCCGCGCTCGGCCCGAGGATGCTGAAACTGGCTGCTGAACGATCCGCCGGGGCATACCCGTTCCTGGTGACCCCGACATATACGCGGTGGGCGCGCGAGCTGGTCGGCCCGGATGCGATGCTGGCGGTGGAGCACAAGGTGGCCCTCGGTGACCCGGACAGCACCCGCGCCGCCGGTCGTGACGCCATCAAGGTGAATCTCGGGTTGGCGAACTACCGCGCCAACCTGACCCGAATGGGCTTTGGCGAAGAGGACCTGGCCGACTTCGGTAGCGACACGCTGGTCGACGCTCTGGTGGCACAGGGTGACGTAGCCACGGCGGCGAGGCAATTGCGCAATCAGCTGGAGGCCGGCGCCTCACACCTTGTCGTGCATGCAGTTCCGACGGCGGATCGGATGCGGATCTTGACCGCGCTAGCTCCCGAACTCGGCGTCGCGGCGCAGTAGGGACCTGACCGCCAACCTGCTCGCGGACTCACGTTCGGAAGGATGCGTGGTCTTTGCGACACGCCAACGCCGAGCCGCTCGCGTCGACGCAAGAACCGCGTTCGGTCAGCGGCACGGGCGGAGTCAACGGATCAGCGCCTCCGCTGACAACAACCGTCTGCGCGTGGACGGAGCCCAAGTTCCGGTGCGGCTACGAGTACAGCCGCGCTGAAGCTTTGTCACTGCGCTCATAAGCGGTCGATTTCACGGGACAAGCGGGCGCGCTCGAGGTAGTACGGCGGGGAGTACGGATGCCGGTGTGATGCGTTCGTCCATCCCGCCAACGCTCGCCATAGGCCGGCGAGGAGTCGGTTGCCGGCCCATTGACGCTGCGGCGTCACGGCGGCGGTGGTGCTGAAAGCTACCTCCTCTTCGGTGATCAAGACCTCTGGGGTCGACACCTCAATCGACGGGGCTGCGGCCGGAGCCTCCGATAACGGCTCATCGACGGCATCCGAGGTCGTGGCGGATGCCCCTGGTTGCTCCTGCATTTCACAAACCTCCATGCCGTATC
>DASQCE010000537.1:0-13670 GCA_035634855.1 Mycobacterium sp. | reverse complement strand
ACCGCGTCGGCCAGTCGCGGCCCGCCGGCGACCACGACGGTGAACACGCCCTGCAACCGGCCGCGCAGTTCGTCGGACGCCACCTGCTGCAGGATCGTCGAACGAAACGCGGCCGACACCATGTCGGCCGCACCGCCAACGGCCAAGAACGCTAACGCAATCCACAGCATGGCTCCCGCGTGGCCATGCGCGAATCCGCCGGCGAGACCGAAGCCGATCATGGCCCCGCCCCACACGACGATCGAGACGACGACGGCCAGGCCCTGACGCTTGATGCGCGGGAACCAGCCGGAGAACACGCCGCCTGCGACGGCGCCTGCCGACATCGCGGCGGCCAGCAGCGCCATCGTCGTACCGCCCTCGACCGGCCCTCCGAAGCTTTGGTGTGCCATCTGCGGGAACAGCGCGCGCGGCATGCCGAGGATCATCGCGATCAGGTCGACAACGAACGACATCAGCACCACCTGGTTTCCGGCCAGGTAGCGGAAGCCGTCGAGCACCGCGGTCAACCCGTATCCCGATGAACGACCGCCATTGGTGGGTGGCATCGGCGCTAGCCGGAACGTGACCCAGAGCGGCGCAACGCATGTGATTGCGTCGATCAGGTACAGCGTGGACAGGTCGACCCAACGCAGCATCACGCCGGCCAGCAGCGGCCCGACGATGGCGCCGAACTGGAACACCGTGAAGTTCAACGAGTTGGCGGCGGCCAGCTGGTCGCCGGGCAGCATGCGAGGAATGGCTGCCGAGCGGGTGGGGCTGTTGATCGCATAGAACGCCTGCTGCACAGACAGCAGGCAGAGCACCACCCAGACGTTGTTCAGCGTCAGCGCCGCCTGAAGCCACAGCAGCACCGACGAGAACGCGAGCCCGATCGAGGCGATGATCAGCAGCAGTCGCCGGTCCATCGCGTCGGCCCACGCACCGCCAAGGAGCCCGAACACGATGAGCGGCACCAGTGCGAACAACCCGGACAGTCCGACATACGCGGAGTTCTGCGTGAGCGCATACAGCTGCACCGGCACCGCGAAGATCGTCAGATTGCCGCCGATGACCGTGACGATGCCGGCGAGCCACAACCGCCGGAAGTCCGGTGTTCGCAGGGGTGTGGTGTCGGCGAAGAACCGCCGCACTAGGGCTGAAGCCGCTCGATGCGGCAGTTATCCGATGTCACCGGCCCGCCGGTGACGGCCGAAACTCGAATCCTGTTGTGCACCCTGTTTTCCCGGCCTTGCCAGAACTCCACGACCTCCGGCGCGATCAGGTAGCCGCCCCAGTTCGACGGCACCGGCACGGCATCGAGATCGGCGAACCGTTCTGAAACGTCGACCAACTGTTTCATTAGAGCCGCCCGTGATGAGATCGGTTTCGACTGGTGCGACGCCCACGCACCCAGCTGCGAGCCGCGCGGCCGCTTGGACCAGTAGTCGGCGGTCGCCTCGGCGGACACCTTCGTCACGGGCCCGCGCACGTGCACCTGGCGGCCGAGAAGGAACCACGGGAACGTCGCCGACGCGTACGGGGTCGCCGCAAGCTGGTCACCCTTGGCGGAGTCGTAATTGGTGAAGAACGAGATCCCGGTTTCATCCACGCTCTTGCACAACACGGCGCGAGTCACGGGCCTTCCCTGCTCGTCGACCGTTCCGACCACCATCGCATTCGGCTCGGCTACGCCGGCGTGCTCGGCGTCGGCTAACCACTTGCGCAACAGCGCGACCCAGCCGTCGGCGAGCCAGTCGGCGTCCAGGTCACCGCTGCCGTCCTTCTCGACGGATCCGTATTCGACACGCATTCTCGCCAGGTGCTCGTCGTCACGTGTTGCCACGCGACAACGCTACGCTCCGCGTGTTCTGGGTTTGATTCATGCTCCTCACGTCCGCGACTTTGTTACCGACCGGTAGACAGAGCCGCCAACCCGGGTGCGAGAATCGCCCCATGACTGCCGTACCGGAAGACTTCGTGGAAGGGCTCGAGGGCGTCGTCGCCTTCACCACCGAGATCGCCGAGCCCGACAAGGATGGCGGCGCGCTTCGGTATCGCGGCGTCGACATCGAAGATCTGGTCAACCGTCACGTCACGTTCGGTGACGTGTGGGCGCTTCTTGTCGACGGCAGGTTCGGTCACAGCCTGCCGCCGGCCGAACCGTTCCCGCTGCCCATCCACAGCGGCGACGTCCGCGTCGACGTGCAGGCCGGGCTGGCCATGCTGGCGCCCATCTGGGGCTATCCGCCGATCCTCGACATCGACGAGGCGACCGCCCGCGAGCAGCTGGCGCGGGCGTCGGTGATGGCGCTGTCGTACGTGGCACAGTCCGCGCGCGGCATCTATCAGCCGGCGGTCCCGCAGCGCACCATCGACCGATGCTCCACCGTCACAGAACGATTCATGACGCGATGGCAGGGTGAGCCCGATCCCAAGCACGTCGAGGCGATCGACGCGTACTGGGTGTCGGCGGCCGAGCACGGCATGAATGCATCCACGTTCACCGCCCGGGTGATCGCCTCGACCGGTGCGGATGTGGCAGCGGCGCTGTCGGGGGCGATCGGCGCCATGAGCGGCCCCCTGCACGGCGGTGCCCCGGCCCGAGTGATCCCGATGATCGAGGAGGCCGAGCAGACCGGCGACGCACGCGCGGTAGTCAAGGGCATCCTGGATCACCACGAGAAATTGATGGGCTTCGGTCACCGCGTCTACCGTGCCGAGGATCCGCGGGCACGGGTGTTGCGGGCCACGGCCAAGCGGCTGGAGGCGCCGCGCTTCGAGGTGGCGGCTGCGCTGGAGCAGGCCGCGCTGGCCGAGTTGCGGGAGCGCCGCCCCGACCGGGCGATCGAAACCAACGTCGAGTTCTGGGCGGCGGTGATCCTGGACTTTGCACAGGTGCCGACGAAGATGATGCCCGCGATGTTCACCTGCGGCCGCACCGCCGGCTGGTGCGCGCACATTCTCGAGCAGAAGCGAGTCGGCAAGCTGGTCCGCCCGTCGGCCATCTACGTCGGCCACGCTCCACGCAGCCCCGAATCCGTCGAGGGTTGGGACCAAGTCGCCAAGTCGTGACTGTGCCTTCCCAACCTTACGACCCGATCGCAACATTCGCCTCGGCGGCACACAGTTTCGCCGAGCTGGTGCGTGTCATCCCGGCTGATCGATGGGACGGGCCCGGTCTGGGTGAGTGGGATCTGCGCTCACTGGTAGGGCACACGTCGCGCTCACTCATCACGGTCAGCACGTATCTGCAGCAGCCCGCCGAGCGGGAAGACATCACCACACCACAGGAGTACTACGCGAAGGTGAACCCCGCGACGCTCGGTATTGCGCCTGCAGGCATCGTCGAGCGCGGCAGGCAGGCCGGCAGCGACCTGGGAGGCGATCCAGCCGAGACGGTCGACAGACTGGTTTCGCGCGTTCTTGGCGAGCTGTCTGGCGGCGGTGACCCACTGATCACCGTCATCGGTGGTGCGGGCATCCGACTCCACAGCTATTTGTCGACGCGGACATTCGAGCTGGCCGTACACGGGCTGGATATTGCCCGCGCAGTGGGCATTTCGTTCGCGCTGCCGGCCGACGTGCTCGAGGAGGCGACGGGTTTGGCGGCGCGCATCGCGATCGCCGAAGGGCACGGCGAGACCATGCTGCTGGCGTTGACCGGACGCGCCGGGTTGCCATCTACGTTCTCGATAGTCTGAGTTCACCCGCTTGTCGGTGGCACGTGGTTGCATGAGCAGCGCCGCGATGAGATCCGTCGGCACGGCGGGTCTGTACGCGTAGCCGAACCGGCTAACCCACAGAATCCGAGGAGATCGCCATGGCAATCGAAGTTCAGCCCGCCGTATCCCCGCACCTGGTCGTCAGTGACGGTGCTGCCGCAATTGACTTCTATGTCAAGGCTTTTAGCGCCGTCGAGCTGGGCCGTGTGCCGGGCCCAGACGGCAAGCTGATGCACGCCGCGCTGCAGATCAACGGATCGACCGTGCTGCTCAACGACGACTTCCCCGAGTACAACGACGGCAAATCGTCCACGCCGATCGCGTTGGGCGGCACGCCGGTCACGATCCACCTGACCGTCACCGATGTCGACGCGAAGTATCAGCAAGCCCTGGACGCGGGCGCGACCGTGATCACGCCGCTGGAAGACCAGTTCTGGGGTGACCGCTACGGCGTCGTGCGCGACCCGTTCGGGCATCATTGGTCGTTGGGCCAGCCGGTGCGCGAGGTCAGCATGGAGGAAATCGCCGAGGCGATGAAGCAGCAACAGTAGTCAACCGGCCGCAGGGCGGCGCCAACCCCCGCGCGACCAACGTAGGCGCGACTTATCGAAGCAAACCCGCGAGCAGCCGCCGGCGCACCGGGGGCGTTGGCGCCGCTGCGGCGGCGAGCATGTCGGCGATCGCGGTGAACTTGTCACGCGGCCGCTCCCCGCGGCCGCGAGCGATCTCCGCGGCATCGATGGCCTTCCAGCCATCCGCGTCGACGACTGCGGGTTGACGGCTGCGCACCAGTTTGTCCAGTGCCGCCGGCTTCCCTGCAGGGTCGGCCAGCAAGCCGTCGTTGTAGTCGGCGACCAGATTGTGCACGGTCTGCCCCGCACACGACTTGTTGGTTCCGATGAAACCGGTTGGGCCGCGTTTGATCCAGCCTGCGACATAACTGCCGGGCACCGGCTTATGCGCTTCGGGGTCGACCACACGGCCGCCGTCATTCGGGACTACGGCTGCGGCCTCGTCAAACGGCAGCCCACGAATCGGCTTGCCGCGGTAGCCAATTGACGTCAACACCAGTCCGGCCGATAGCCGACGCACCTCGTCGGTGCCAGTCACGGTGAACTCCACGCCGTCGACGCGCCCATCTCCCACGACGCGTTTGGGCGTCAGCTGGTACGCAAGCCGGATACGTGGCCGCGTCGCCGGAGCCAGCCCATGAGACCCAGCGTCGCCCAGCTTGCCAAGGATCTCAAGCTTGTTGCGGGTCAACGCGTCTGACGCTTGCGCCAGATCGCGCAAGACCAGATCGTGATCGGCGGCGTCGAGCACCACCTCGCACGTCGACGTCAGGCCGATGAGTTCGGGCAGCGTGAACGCCGACTGCGCGGGGCCGCGGCGGGCGGCGATCACCACTTCTTGGACCCGTGATTCCCGCAGCGCGGCCAGCGCGTGGTCGGAGATGTCCGTGCGCGCCAGCACGTCCGGATCGGTCGTCAGGATGCGCGCCACGTCGACCGCGACGTTGCCATTGCCGACGATCACCACCCGTTCGTGGCCTAATTCAACTGGTAGATCGGTGTATTCGGGATGACCGTTGATCCACGCCACCGCTTCGGTGGCGGTGCCGGTACCCGGCAGCCCCATGCCGTCGATGTCCAGTCGACGGTCGTTGGGCGCGCCGACGGCGTAGATCACGGCATGATGGTGTGCCAGCAGCTCGTCATGCGTCAGGTCCGATCCCACCTCGACGTTGAGGTAGAAAGTGAAACCTGGCACCCGCGTCACTTGGTCGAACAGCTTCGTCACCCGCTTGGTGCTCTGGTGATCGGGGGCGACCCCGGCGCGCACCAGCCCGTACGGCGTTGGCAGCCGTTCGAAGACATTGACCCGCACCCCGTGTTGCGTGAGCAGTTCGTCGGCGGCATACATCGCCGCGGGTCCGGATCCGACGATCGCAACCGTCAACGGGCCGCCCGCGCGGGCCTCAACAAACGGCGCCTCGACCACCGGCGCCAGCTTGGACGTCGGCGGCAGCTTCGTTTCGCGCTTCGGGTAGAAAGCCGCATTCAACTCGATGAACGGCAGCTGCTCGGGTTCCAGCCGGGTATCGGGTGCGATGGCCCCGACCGGGCAGGCGCTGACACAGGCGCCGCAGTCCACACAGGCCACCGGATCGATGTAGAGCATCTCTGCCGTGGCGAATCCCGGCTCGTCCGGTGACGGATGGATGCAGTTCACCGGGCAGGCGTACACACAGGACCCGTCGCTACAGCACGACTGGGTAATCACATGGGGCATGTTCGTGCGTCGTCAATCCTCAGGCGGCGGCGACCACGTGCTGCCGCTGCGGCTCACTGCGGTAGCGGCTGGGCCGGCCGCCGATCCTGCATATCCGCCACACGAGCTTGGCGATCGGATTGATCAGGCCGGTATCGCGACACAGCATCCGGACATCGCCGAACATGTCGCGCAGCATCTGCCGGGACTCGGGCGAGCGGAAGAACACTTCCTTGCGCACCGAGCGCGGGATGTCGAATTCCTTCCAGAACGCCCTCGGCGGAACGATGATGGCCGAGCACAGGATCCGCATCACCAGTGGCACGTAGATCGACAGCCAGAACCGCTTGCGGCGCGGCAAGTGCGGGATCCGCTTGCGTAGGTACTCATGCGCGAACGAGATGTGGCGGGCCTCCTCGGCCACGTGGATGGCCATCACCCGCTCCATGATCGGATGCAGCGACTTGCCCTCGCGCAGCACGTTCTTCTGGGTGTGGTCGATGGGCTCCTCGCCGGCGAGGATGCCGAACCAGAACGGGATCGGCAGTGGCCCTGCGACCAGCGGGATCAACGGCTGAACCCACTTCAGCAGCCGCGGCATACCGGGCACATCGGCGCCGATGTGGTTCACCATCTCCTGGAACATCATGGTGTGGTTGCACTCTTCGACCGCCTCGTGCAGGCAGTAGCGGTACTCCGGTGAGCCGTTCGGCGTCCAGAATGAGTACTCCATCAGGCCACGGATCAGGATCGACTCGAAGTGCAGACCCACCTTGGCGACATTGGCCTGCCGCCACATGCCGATCTCGATCTGACGTTCGACCGGCTGCGCCTTGTACCAGGGGTGCCGGCCCAGCGGATCGGTCGCGGGCAGGATCCAGCGCTCGTCGCCGTCAAACACCGCGAACTCCGGGGAATCCCAGTCGATGTCGGTGTACGGATTGAAGTTGCGCCGCACTGACCCCTCAGACAGTGTGGTGAGAATGTCTACGTACTCGGGGTCGTCCAGCACGTCCATGTTGCGACGCCAGCGTCTGACCAGGCGTGTGCGAGCCATTCGAAGCCTCCCATGAGGTTTACATTTGCGCCCTAATGTCCAACGACGGTACCGCAGGTATCGCATATTGAACAGCCCCTATTCCTGAATATGTCGCTGCGGGCCTGGTGATCGGGAATGTGACGGAGGACACATGCCATGGTCGCACTGAAGACCAACGCCGAGATCGACGCGATGGCCGCGGCAGGGGGCGGTTATCGCCGAGCACGCGAAGCCCGGCCTAACCACCGCTGACGGGCCCGCATCCTGACGTCCTGAACCATTCCCGCCGAACGTTCCTTACCGCTCGATGTTTCGCCGATTCTTCGAGCGGTAAGGAACGTTCGACGCCTACCTTGACTCGCTTGTCCCCGCGCATCGGCCGATCTCTAGGCTTGGGGCATGGGCGAACTGACAATTCCCGCCAACCTCAAACCCAACGACGGACGCTTCGGCTGTGGGCCGTCCAAGGTGCGACCGGAGCAGCTGCAGGCGTTAGCCGCCGCAGGCGATGTGTTCGGAACCTCGCACCGGCAGGCGCCGGTGAAGAACCTCGTCGGCCGCGTCCGTGACGGGCTGCGCCAGTTGTTCTCGCTGCCCGACGGCTACGAGGTCATCCTCGGCAACGGCGGCTCGACGGCGTTCTGGGACGCCGCGGCGTTCGGGCTGATCGACAAGCGCTCGCTGCATCTGACCTATGGCGAGTTCAGTTCGAAGTTCGCCTCGTGCGTCGTCAAGAACCCGTTCGTCGGCGACCCCGTCATCGTTAAGGCAGACCCGGGCAGCGCCCCGAAACCGCAGTCGGATCCGTCCGTCGACCTCATTGCGTGGGCGCAAAACGAAACCTCGACCGGTGTCGCGGTGCCCGTCGAGCGGCCCGAGGGATCGGGCGACGCGCTGATCGCCATCGACGCCACATCGGCTGCCGGTGGCCTGCCCGTCGACATCACCGACGTCGACGCCTACTACTTCGCGCCGCAGAAGAACTTCGCCGGTGACGGCGGGCTGTGGATCGCATTGCTGTCGCCCGCGGCGCTGGCCCGCATCGAGGCGATCGCAGGCTCCGGGCGCTGGGTGCCCGACTTCCTCTCGCTGCCGATCGCGGTCGAGAACAGCACCAAGAACCAGACGTACAACACGCCGGCGATCGGCACGCTGGTCCTGCTCGCCGAGCAGCTCGACTGGTTGCTGGGCAACGGCGGCCTCGACTGGGCCGTGAAGCGCACCGCCGATTCTTCGCAGCGGCTGTATTCATGGGCGGAGGCCTCGGCGTTCGCCACCCCGTTCGTTGCCGACCCGGAGTTGCGGTCACAGGTCGTCGGGACCGTCGACTTCTCCGATGCCGTAGATGCCGGAGCCGTGGCCACGATATTGCGGGCCAACGGCATCGTCGACACCGAGCCGTACCGCAAACTCGGTCGCAACCAGCTGCGCGTCGGGATGTTCCCCGCCGTGGAGCCCGACGATGTCAGCGCGCTCACCCAGTGCATCGACTGGGTGGTGGAACGCCTCTAGCGTCTGCTACCCGGGCAGACCCTGCTCTTCGCTGGGCAGCGGGGCCGGGCCGGTCACAATCGGCACGGCCTTTGCCGTTGCAGGTTCGGTGGGCGGTGTGGTCGCGGTCTCTGTCACGCCGGTTTGCATGGTCGAACCCGCCGAATGGATGGGCTCCGTTGCCGCGACTACGAGGGCGCCGACACTGACGGCGGCACTCGCCACGATCGCGCTCAAGGCCCTCACCTTACGTGCATTCACTGCTACTCCTTCGCCCCCGACGGCGTTCACTCCCCCTACGTGAATCGAATGGCGATCGCGGAATATTCAGTTGCGCCGGGGCGATTCATATTTTGTTTATCTATATAACTTCCCGCTAGCGATGAAGACCGACGATGCCAGCTGACGGACGCACGACCGACTCGGACTACACACAACGCTTCATCGAGCAGACGATGCCTTTCGTAGACCAGCTCTACAGCGGTGCGCGAAGGTTGACCTCCTCGCAGTACGACGCAGAAGACCTCGTTCAGGAAACGATGCTGAGCGGGTTCAAGGGGTTTCAGCGCTATCGCGAGGGCACCAACCTTCGCGCATGGCTGTTTCGCATCATGTACAACACCTGGGTCAGCGGTTATCGCGCCCGGCAAAGCAGGCCGAACGAGGTGCTGTGCGACGAGCTCACCGATCGGCATCTGGCCCGCGCCGGCCATATCCCGGCTGGTCTGCGGTCCGCCGAGATCGAGGCGTTGGAGCGAATGCCCGACGACGACATCGTCGCCGCGCTCGACCAGCTACCTATGGCCCTTCGGATGGCGGTCTATTTCGCGGACGTCGAGGGCTACCGCTATCGGGAGATCGCGGCCATGACGAACGTGCCCGTCGGCACCGTGATGTCGCGCCTCGCGCGTGGCCGTCGCCGCCTGCGTGCGATGCTCGCCGATGTCTCTGCGCAGCGCCAGCGTGTCAGCGCGGTTACGGGCGAATGACGAAGTAGTGTGCCTCTAAATCGGGCGCGGCACCTAGCCCGGAGGAGGTCGACATGCGGGAACTCAAGGTCGTAGGGCTCGACGTCGACGGCAAGCGGATCATCTGCGAATGCGATTCCTCCGGCGAGAAGTTCATCCTGCGGCCCGATGATCGGTTGCGTGCCGCCGTGCGCGGCGACAACATCGGCCCGAGTCAACCCCCATCCGACGCTGAGGTCCCCAGCGTGTTGCGTCCCAAGGAGATTCAGGCCAAGATCCGGGCGGGCGCGTCCGTCGAACAGGTCGCCTCGGCGGCCGGGGTGGGCATCGAACGCGTTCAGCGGTTTGCTAACCCGGTGTTGCTGGAGCGCTCCCGCGCGGCCGAGCTGGCCACCGCCGCCCACCCTGTGCTGGCCGACGGTCCGTCGGTGCTGACGCTGTTGGAGACGGTGACGTCGGCGCTGGTGGCCCGCGGGCTGGATCCAGACGCCACCGGCTGGGACGCGTGGCGCAACGAGGACGGCCGCTGGACGGTGCAGATGGGCTGGAAGGCCGGCATGTCAGACAACGTCGCGCACTTCCGCTTCACGCCGGGCGCGCACGGCGGCACCGTGACCGCGTTCGACGACACGGCATGTGAGCTGATCAACCCCGACTTCGCCCGGCCCCTGCGGCCGCTGGCGCCCATTGCGCAACTGGACTTCGAGGAGCCCGAGCCGGAGCTGCCCATCGAAGCCCCCGAGCCGCCGCCTGCGCCGAAGCCGCCGCGGACCCGCAAGGGTAAGCCGTCCGTCCCCGCTTGGGAGGACGTGCTCCTCGGCGTGCGTTCCGGCGCACAGCGCTGATGCCTTGACCTGAAGTCCAGTTGAGGTCCTAACGTCGACCTCATGATCACTCTGGGACCGATCGGCCTCGCCAGCAGCCATCCATACACCGACGACGCGGCAGTTGTGGCCGACGAGGCCCAACGCGTTGAGAGCTTGGGATTCTCGACGCTGTGGCGGTCCGGCAATCTGCCGATGCTCGACGCGGCGGTGCGGGCCACCACGAGTATTCCGGTGGCCACCGGCATCATCCCCGTGGATTCGGTACCCGCCGCGGACGTCATCGCGACGTCTCGAGCCCTGCAGCGCGACCACCCTGGCCGCTTCGTCGTCGGCCTCGGCGGCGCGCACGGCGCTCAGCCGTTGAAGACGCTCAACGCCTACCTCGACGAGTTGGACGGCGCCGGCGTCACTGCGGACTCTCGGGTGCTGGCCGCGCTCGGCCCCACCATGCTGGCGTTGGCGCGGGATCGGGCCAGCGGTGCGTATCCGTTTCTGGTCACGCCGTCGTATGTGACGGATGCGCGTGCCACCCTCGGCCAGGACAAGGCACTGGCGGTGCTGGTGATGGTCATGCCGACGACTGATCGCGAGGCCGCGCGACAGGCCGCCGGCACGCCGCTGGACTTTCTGACGAAGGTCGGCGGGTACCGCCGAAACTTGTTGCGGCAGGGCTTTTCTGAGTCTGACATCGATGACTTGAGCGACCGGCTGCTGGACGGCGTCACCGCGTGGGGCGAACTCGATTCGATCGCGGAGCGCGTGGCGGAGTACCGCGCCGCCGGCGCCGATCAGGTGGTGTTGCGCGTCCTCGGGGCCGACGACGAGCGGGCGTGGCAGGCCAGGCTGGCCGAAGCGCTCATCGGGTGAGCCCCGCGAGAGCCATCGCCATCAGGGCGAGCCACGCGCCCGCCACGCCGACGCCGGAACCCAGTACGAGCCACCGCCACACGGGCAGCTTGCGCCATCCCCACACCGTCGGGGCCAACCCACCGACTGCCACCAGGTTGAGCCCGACGGCCAGCAGCGGATGCACTCGCGTTAGCCCCAGGCTCAGTACCACGACCGCGGCGGCGGTCACCGCCGCGACGAACGCGGCCACCGTCAGACCCATCGCCCACGGGGTGGAGTCATCGGTCACGGCGCGAGCCTAGCCCGTTCGTAGAAGGCAAGGGCGGCGGCAGTGGCGACGTTGAGCGAATCGGTGCCCCCCGACATCGGGATCCGCACCTGGATGTCGCTCGCGCGCATGGCCCGTTCGGTCAATCCTGGCCCTTCGGCGCCGACGAGAATCGCCGCCTTGTCGTCGGCCACGTCGGCCATCGCCTGCGCCAATGTGTGGGCGGAGGGGGCGGGAGTCATGGCCAGCAGCCGAAAGTCGTTGTCCCGCAACGACTGTAGATCCTGCGGCCAGGCCTCGGCCCAGGCGTACGGCACCAGGAGGGCGTGACCCATGGACACCCGAACGGCGCGACGGTACAGCGGGTCGGCGCAGCCCATGCCGAAGACCACGGCATCCACCCCAAGGCCTGCGGCGTTGCGGAAGATCGACCCGAGGTTTTCGTGGTCGTTGACTCCCTCGAGCACCGCGACCGTGCGGGCGTCGGCCAGCACCTGCGTCACGGTGAGCTCGGGCGGGCGCGACGCCGACGCCAGCACCCCGCGGTTGAGGTGAAACCCGACCACTGCGGCCATCACGTCGGCGTCCGCCCGGTAGTACGGCGCGTCGACGCCGGCCAGGTCGTCGGCGAGCTCGCCAAGACGTCGGTCGGTGCCCAGCATTGCCCTTGCGCGGAACCGGGAGGCGAGCATGCGCCGCACCACCAGCACCCCCTCGGCGATCACCAGACCCTTCCCGCTGGGCAGATCGGGCCTGCGGTCCACGCTGTTGAGATCGCGAAAGTCGTCGAGCCTCGGGTCTGCAGGATCGGCGACGTCGATTACTGCTGCCAATCCCCCGCTCGCTTCGCTAGTGCCCGCCGGACGGCGCTCACGCGCTTTCGTCGACGATGCCCGACATCAGATCGGCGGCGACCAAGAGCGTCTTGCGCTGATCGGGCGCGAGGCGGGCCAGGCGTAGCTTGAGCCACTCCTGGCTGGCGCGGCGCTCGGCCGCGATCAGGTCCGTGCCTGCGCGTGATATCGAGACAAGCACCTGGCGGCCGTCGGCCGGATGCGCGGTCCGCGCGACGAAGCCCAGTTCCCACAGCGAGGCGATCACCCGCGTCATCGACGGCGGGCGGACGCGCTCGCGTGTGGCTAACGCGCCGGGCGTCATCGGGCCCTCCTTGGCAAGCGTCGACAACGCCGACAGCTGCGAAAGAGAAACGGGGGAATAGGGACGCCGGAACCGCAATTGGCGTGCCAGACGGATTACTGCCAGGGACAGATCACTGGCCAGCCGGGCGTCGACGTCTTTCACAAGGCAAAGAGTACCTAGCATGTCTCGGGGAAACCGCGGAAACCCGGTCCATTTCTGGTGCGGTCGTTATCGGCTACTTTGTCAGCGTGGCACCGGAACCGCCTGCCCTGCCGGCCGTACTGCTCAAGCCATGGCCGGTCATCGTGGTGATCGCGACGGGTTGGTTGATCGCCGTCGTATTGGCGTTCACGGTGCCCGGCCTGCACGAATGGCGGCCCTTTACGATCGCGGGTCTGGCCGTCGGGGCGCTCGGCACGTCGATAGTGCTGTGGCAACGCCGCGCCGTGCGCCGCGGATCGCGCGGAGCCCAGAGCGGGCTCAGCTGAATTCGAACCAGGAGAACACAATGGCAGCGCCGCTGTTGCAAGCACAGATCCACATCAACGCGCCGGTGGGCAAGGTGTGGGAGTTGGTGTCCGATCTCAGCCGCATGCCGGAGTGGAGCCCGCAGTGCCGAATGATGAAACCGCTCGGCCCCATTCGGCAGGGCGCCCGGAGCATCAACCTCAACCGCTGCAATCGCTTGTTCTGGCCGACAACATGCACGGTGATGGAGGTCATTCCGGAGAAGAAGCTCGCGTTCCGGGTCGACATCAACAACTCGATCTGGAGCTATGAGCTGGAAGCGACCGAAACCGGCACGCGCCTGGTGGAATCCCGACACGCCGAGAACGGGGTGACGGCGTTCTCCAACAAGAGCATCAACGCTTTGATGGGCGGCGTGCCGAGTTTCGAACGCGAACTCGTCGATGGCATGAACGCGACACTGTCGCGCATCAAAACCGCCGCGGAAAGCTAGTCGGCAGGCTCGACGACGTCGAGCACACCGTCGTCGAACGGGTCGTACAGCGGGGAGCCGGTACCCGGCGGCTGCGGAGTATCTGAGTGTGCGCCGCAACCGTATTCGGACTCGACGACCTGACCGTCGGCGGAAAGTTCGTTGGCGCACAC
>DASQCE010000536.1:0-5394 GCA_035634855.1 Mycobacterium sp. | reverse complement strand
TTGGCGGCGCGGATTCGCGATGAGATCGCCGACCTGAAGAAGGAGCTGCGCGGCATGGACGCCGCGGGCGTCAAATGACGCCGGTGAGTCGCATCACCGCTCGAGCGTGAAGGCGACGTCATAAAGTCCCGGGTGCGCTATACCCAGCGCCGCGTTGCGCTTCAGGAAGCCTGCCTCCCGAAGTCGATCCGTCACCATCTGGGCCGCGCTGAGGCTGTCGCTCTGCGCATAATTGACCACGCGGGTGCCGTCGTGGCTCTTGTGCAAACTGGCGGATATCCAACCGGGAGTCTCGCGTGCGAACAATGCGGACTCGATGAGAACGTCAATGAGCGCCTGTTGCTGGTCGGCTGGGACGGTGAATGTGTTGATCTGGGTGACGATTCCAGAGTTGGACCGAATGATGGGCATGCTGCTTCCTCTCGTTGGGACGCAACTGCCGACAGGCCTGGCATGCGAAGCCCTTCGTGTGCGCGCCAAGCAGCCGGCGCGTCTGCGCCAATTGCTTGTCGCGGGTTCGCCCGAAGGCGAGACGGAGCTTCCTCGCGGAAGGGAGCGGGCTTACCGATGCCGTCCCTGGTCCTTTTCGACGACGACAGTCTAGGCGGTGGGATGGACGGTGTCCGCTTCATGCCCGATGTCCTCACACCGGGCTTGACCTCAACAGCGGTTGAGCTCATACGGTGACGACGTGACCGATACCGCGCCGATGACGACGGGTAGCTGGCGCGAGCTGCTGGGCCCGAGAAACCTTGGGACCTCCACCGTGCTCGCCGGCGGTGTGGCGCTGTATGCGACCAACGAGTTCCTGACCATCAGCCTGCTGCCCAGTGCCGTAGCCGACATCGGCGGTCAGCGGTTCTACGCGTGGGTGACGACGGTGTACCTGGTCGCTTCGGTGGTGGCGGCGACCACCGTCAGTGCCACGCTGGCTCGGATGGGGCCGCGGTGGGCCTACCTATCGGGGCTCGGAGTGTTCGGCCTGGGTAGCCTGCTCTGCGCGATGGCCCCCACGATGGAGTTCCTATTGGCGGGCCGCGTTGTTCAGGGCGCGGCGGGCGGGTTGCTCGCCGGGCTTGGGTATGGGGTCATCAATTCGGCGCTGCCGCCGTCCTTGTGGACCAAGGCGTCCGCACTCGTCTCAGCGATGTGGGGAGTCGGCACTCTTCTCGGTCCGGCGGCCGGCGGCCTGTTTGCCCAATTCGGTTCGTGGCGTTGGGCATTCGGCGTACTCGTCGCCCTGTCCGCAGCCATCGCCGCGCTGGTGCCCTTCGCAATACCCGCCCGCTCGCACGACGGCCCGGTGGTGCCCGACCGCATCCCCGTGTGGTCGCTGCTCCTGCTTGGCTCGGCGGCGTTGGCGGTCAGCGTCGCAGGTATCCCGCGCAGCGTGGCGTGGACGGCGTTCCTGATTGCGGCGGGTGCGGGCCTCGTCGCATTTTTCCTTGTGATCGATCGTCGCACCGCGGCGGCCGTGCTGCCCCCCACGGCCTTTCGGCCCGGCCCACTCAAGTGGATCTACCTCACCCTCGGCGTCCTGATGGCTGCGACCATGGTCGACTTGTACGTGCCGCTGTTCGGGCAGCGGCTCGCCCACCTGATGCCGGTCACAGCCGGCTTT
This sequence comes from Mycobacterium sp., assembly GCA_035634855.1. Classification (GTDB taxonomy): domain Bacteria; phylum Actinomycetota; class Actinomycetes; order Mycobacteriales; family Mycobacteriaceae; genus Mycobacterium. Next base: position 3,773 of record DASQCE010000536.1, on the reverse strand, counting down.
CTCGGGGTTGCGCTGGCGATTGGCTGGACGATGAGCGAAATTGCGAGCGCATCGATGAACAGAACGCGGGTGATCACGCGGATCGTCGCCGTCGCACCTCTCGTGATGGCAACGGGGCTCGCGCTGGCCGCGGTCAGTCAGTTCGAGAATGCACCGGGCGGGCTGATCGTGATCTGGGTGGTGGCGTTGCTGCTTACCGGCATCGGGGTCGGCATGGCGTGGCCGCACCTCTCGGCATGGGCGATGGGCTGCGTCGACGATCCCAGCGAGGGCGGTCGGGCGGCAGCGGCTATCAACACCGTGCAGCTGATCTTCGGCGCCTTCGGAGCCGGGCTGGCGGGGATCGTTGTCAACACCACCGATCGCGGAGATGCGACAGCGGCGCGGTGGTTGTTCGCCGCGTTCGCCGTGCTGGCGGCCCTCGGCTGCGTCGCGTCCTTCAGGTCACGGGCCGGATGTGCGCGCGGTCAGACAGTCTGAACGCGGCCAAAGCCGCCGCCGCCCCAATTGCTGCGGCAATGGCGGGCGGCCAGAGCGACAGGGCGTCGAATTCGTAATAGCTGAGCGGGATCAACACGACGACAACGGCTAGCGTCGGCATGAAAACTCGCAACGCCATGGCCGCATCACTCGATCCCGGCAGTCGTGAGTTTGCCTCTGCGGCAATCACATACAACACCAGCAGTAACAGCGGTGCTACACCAGTAAGCTTCGAGGCTGCGCCGGCCCAATTCTGAGTGGTGACGACGACCAGCATCGCGGTCGCCGCGGCGACCACAACGGTGACGGCTCCGACGTGTTGGTGTGCAGATATCTGGTGTGTCAGCCGAGATGCGACGCGCACCGCGGCCAGCGTGATCGCGAGCAGGGCGGCGGATCCCAGGGCCAGCGCGCCCGTGATTAGCCAAAGGCTGCCGGCGTCGGCGAATAGATTCGACGCGAGCAGCACTATCTGGGACTCGTCGAAGGCCAGGCCGGCGACGCCCGATGTGAGGGCGACCGCAACCCATCCGGTGGCGGCACATAGCGCGATGACCGCGATCGCGGAGCCGATCGGTCGGATCATTGAATTCACTCGGGCGTTCAGTGTGGTCACCGCTTCGACCCCGAGCAATGCCAGCCCGAGTGTGATGAGCAGCGTTGACGCGGCGATCCCCGATTGCGGTGCCACTCCGCCCGTTGGTTGCGGAACTGTTCCCGTCGCGACGCGGGCGATCGCGGCCAGCGCGACGTAGAAATACACCAACATCCCGACGGCAGCCAAGACGGCTGCCGTCGACACGACCACTTTGGTACGGCAGAAGTAGGTCAGCGCGGCGGCCAGGATCGCCGCGGCGACCGACCACACCGGCCACCACAAACTCGTGGTCGCCGATTCGGCGTCATGCGCAAACAGCATTGTCACTGCGATTCCCGGGCCCCGGGCAAAACCGACAGCCAACAACAGGTATCCCACGAACTGCACCAGTCCGGTGAACACCCCGGTGCGGAATCCCAGCACGTTCGCCACAAGGTCGGACGTCGAGTCGGCCGACGGTACATGGCGGTGCAGTCGGCCCAGCGCCCATACCATCGGCGCCAGCGCCACGGCAGCCGCAACCGCCCCGGGACCCTTCGTGGCCGCGAGCCCTCCGGCCGCGAGTGATAGGCCGGCGGCCTGCCACGTCCGCAATGCGGTGGTGCGGCCGAATTGGCCGAACATATCGCCGCCGGCCGCCAATCTCTTTGGCACGTCAAGCAGAGTGCCACACTCACAAGGGCAGGGTTGCCTCTATGAGAAGTGGCAGTCGGAGAGGTCGATCGACACCATGAGCTCGGAGAGGATCGGCCTGCCGTCCTCACCACACCGGTACGCCCGCCTCTTGGTGGGCACCCGGATGCCGTCGGCCTCCGTGAAGTCCGAAATATATTGGATGGCCGGGAATCCGCCTGCAATTTCGACACGGTAGTCGTGTCGTGCGAGGAGCAGGTCCGGCCCGAAGTAGAACTCCTGAAGCGTGCTGTGGCTGGCGAAGTTCGGACCGAACCGCACCTGGAAGCCGGTGAGTTCGAGGCCATTCTCGTCGACCGGTTCGAGTTCGCGGACCGAGAGACCCGGCAGCGCAAGCAGAAACGGGCTCGTCAGGTAGGTCCACAGCGCATAGCCGTTGAAATAGGCGCGCTGCAACGGATCCCACGGGGTGTCCAGCGTGTGGCCGGTGAAGGAATCACGTGGGTGCGTCCGTTCGGCGACGACGCTGCCGTCGAGCTTTTCGATGGCCACCCGGTCGGGCGTGAAGTCCGTCCGTTGATCGTCGGCACCGAATGGCCGGATCGACGACCACTCATGCTGCAGTGCCACAGTCATTCGCCGCGGCGTCGAATCCTGTGGCATACCCTTGAGTTCGAACAGTAGGCCACCGCTGACGATCGTCGCCTCGATGCGGCTGAACTGCCGCCAGCGGTCGATCCCGCCGTGCGCGTCCAGCACCCTGGTCAACAGATCCGTCGTCATGGCGCCTCCTCAGAGCACTGGCAGCAGGTGCCGCAGAATCACGGCCGAGGATGCGGCGGCCTGATCGACGAAAGTGGTGAAGTCGAAGAGGGCATTGCCGCCCGCGAGGTCGGACAGTGCGCGGATCACGAGCCAGGGGATGCCGAACGCCTCGCACACCTGCGCGACGGCGCCGCCCTCCATCTCGATCGCCTGCCCGCCGAGCTCACCGAGCAGCCGTTGGCGGGTGGTCTCGCAATTCAGGTACTGGTCGCCGGACAGCACTGTGCCGTAGATGATTTGACCAGGAATCGAGATTCCGTCAAGCCGTCCCCTCACACAGTCGAGCAGTTCGGGGTTGGCCCGGTAGCCGAGCCGATCGGTGGGGTTGATGATCGGAGCGTAGCCAGGCTGGTACGTCCGTACGCGCCCGTCCTCGAGCACGCCCGCATCGTGTTGAATCACGAGATCGGCGACGACGATGTCGCCAATCGCCAGTCGCGGATCCAGCCCGCCGGCCACACCGGAAAAAACGACTGTGCGGCAGCCGAATCGGTCGGCCAGCAGCGTGGTGACGATCGCGGCGTTGACCTTGCCCATCCCGGAGCCGGCCAACACCACGTCATGTCCGTCGATGGTGCCCGTGTCAAAGACGGTGTGCGCTGCATTCTCACTGTGGGAGCCTGCGAGGGCATCGCGCAGGTGTGCGAGTTCCTGCGGAATGGCGCAGATGAGTCCGATGGGCACGCTATCAATCTAGAGGTCATGCTCGGCCTTGAGGAGTTCGCCGGCGCGTTCGCCGATGATGACGCAGGGCGCCACGGGTTGCCTGTCGTGAGCCGCGGCATGATCGAACTGTCCTCGTCGACCACCGAAAGCTCGTCCTGGGCCATCTTCGAGGTGCACGTCTGATGCGACTAGCTCGATGCCGTGCCAACACCGAGCCGGACGAAGCGGATCCGCACACGATGAAGTCGTACTGTGCTGCAACCTGTTTGGATGTCACCTCGCTCAGCCTCGCGAACTCGCCGCCGCGCTGTCTCTTCGGCAGTCGCCCGTTCCCGCTTCCGGCTAGCGGTGACTTCTATCGCTCGCTGTCGAGCAACGCCATCTGATGCGTGTCGTAGCGGTCGACCGCCGCCGATCCCTCTGGCACCGCGGATTCAATGGCCGCGAGCTGCTCGTCCGTCAGGTGCACGTCGCTGGCGCCCAGCGCCTCGGTCAGCCTCTGGCGAGTACGGGCGCCGACCAAGGGCACGACATCGTCGCCCTGCGCCGCGACCCAGGCGATCGCCACCTC
>DASQCE010000535.1:0-5160 GCA_035634855.1 Mycobacterium sp. | reverse complement strand
GACGAACTAGTCGGGTAGGTGCGGCATTTCGAGGCCGGGTTCGCGTCCGAGTAGCACGCCGCGGGTGACGGCGGCATTGCCGTAGCGCTGCCGCACCTTGTCGACCGCTTCATCGATCGAAACCGTGTCGGCGTGTTCCTCGAACGGCAGCTCCAGCTGTTGCGCGCCCTCCCGGTCGATATTGGATACCGCGAACCCGACCAGCGTGAGGCCGCGCTCGGCGATCAGGGGAGCCGCCGCCGCCACCAGACCCCGTGCGGTAGCGAGAATTGCCTCCGTTGACGCCGTCGCGCGGGGCATCGTGCGCGACCGGGTAGCCCGGCTGAAATCGTCAAACCGCAAGCGCAGCACCACCGTCCGGCCGGTACGGCCGGCCTTGCGCATCCGCCGGGTGATGCGGTCCACGAGATTGACGATGACGGCGTCGACCTCCGCCGCCGACATCGTGTTGCCGGCCCGGCCCAACGCCCGTTGCGCACCGACCGATCGGCGCCGCACCCCCGTCACCACACGGCGGCGGTCGATGTTGCGCGACAACGCGAATAGCTGACGGCCCATTGCACCGCCGACCAGCGACCCGAGCGTCGACTCGCTGAGCTCGGCTACGTCGGCGACCGTCTCGATGCCGTGCACGTGCAGTTTCTCGGCCGTCTTGACGCCGACGCCCCAGAGCCGGCGCACTGGCAGCGGATGCAGGAACGCAAGTTCCCGGTCCGGCGGTACCAGCAGCAGGCCGTCGGGCTTGGCTTCCTGGCTGGCGACCTTGGCCAGGAACTTGGTGCGAGCGATGCCGACGGTGATGGGCAGCCCGACGCGGTCGCGGACCCGCGCGCGCAACTGCGCGGCGATCTCGACCGGGGTGCCCGATACACGCCATAGACCGGACACGTCGAGGAAAGCCTCGTCCACGGACAGCGGTTCCACCACGGGTGTGGTGTCGCGGAAGACCTCGAACACCGCGTCGCTGGCTTCTGAGTACGCCGACATCCGCGGCGGCACCACGATCGCGGGCGGACATAGCGCGCGGGCCTGCCGCCCGCCCATCGCGGTGCGCACCCCGTATGCCTTGGCCTCGTAGCTGGCCGCGAGCACGACACCGCCGCCAACGATCACCGGCTTGCCGCGCAGCGCGGGGTCGTCGCGCTGCTCGACCGATGCGTAGAACGAATCGAGGTCAGCGTGCAGGATCGTTGGCGGCTGAGCGGTCGAATCAAAACTGGCCCCGAACACGAACATATGTTCGCATCAGAGTCCGACGAATCAGAGGGATTGGCCGTAGATGCTGGTGACCCAGATGTGCACCAACGTGTCGAGCGCAGCCGCTTCGTCAAGGGCGGGTTTTTGCGCCGAATACGAGGCGAACATCGCCCGCTCGTTCATCAGACTCAGCGCGGCGGCCAGATCTTGAGCTGGCACGGTGTCCGGCGCTGCTCCGCGGGCCCGTTCGGCGGTGATGACCGCGGCGGTGCGACCGATCCACTTCTGCATGAACGTCGACCAGAGCTCGCGGATCTCGGCATTGGTTGCGGTGGCCGCCACACCGGCGAGAGCAACGGCGAGGTGTCTTCGCAGAGGTTCGAAGAAGGCATAGATACCGTCGCGCCACGCCCTGGCGGGATCGACGGTGTAGTCGTCGGCGCGCCCCTCGAACGTGGCGTCAGCCTCGGCCAGGACCCGCTCGAACACCGTCAGCAGCACCGCGTCCTTGGACGGGAAATAGAAGTAGAAGGTCGGACGGGAGATGCCGGCGCCCCTGGCGAGGTCATCGACCGAGATCTCGGCAAAGGGCCGGTCCTCCAGCAGCCGCTCGAGCGTGGAGAGAATCGCCAGCTCACGATCGTCGCCCGACGGGCGGGCGGCGCGGCGACTGCGGGCGGCGCGCGGCTGGCTGACGGCGGTCACGAGGCACTACTTTACGTCATGTCGAGTTTCTCAACACACCGTTGACTCGCTCGACAGAATGTTGATAGCTTTACATTATGACCGAATTTGTCGACGTCGGCATCGTCGGAGCCGGTATCTCCGGCATCAGCGCCGCCTGGCACCTGCAGGACCGCTGCCCTGACAAGAGCTATGCGGTCCTCGAGCGTCGGGAGAACCTCGGCGGCACCTGGGACCTGTTCAAGTACCCGGGCATCCGCTCGGACTCCGACATGTTCACGCTCGGCTTCCGCTTCAAGCCGTGGACGTCGGAGAAGGCCATTGCCGACGGCCGGTCGATCATGGCGTATCTGAAGGAGACGGTCGCCGAGTCCGGCGTCGACAAGCACATCAGGTACGGCCAGAAGGTTGTCGGTGCTGACTGGTCCGATGACGATAACCGGTGGACTGTACGCGTCGAACGTCACGGCGAAGAGACCGAGATCAAGGCGTCCTTCCTGTTCGCCTGCAGTGGCTACTACAACTACGACCAGGGATACTCGCCGGAGTTCGCCGGCGCGGAGGACTTCGAGGGCACGATCGTTCACCCGCAGCACTGGCCGGAGGAGCTGGACTTCGAGGGCAAGAAGATCGTCGTCATCGGCAGCGGCGCGACTGCAGTGACATTGATTCCGGCCCTTGCTAATTCGGGCGCCGGGCATGTGACGATGCTGCAGCGTTCGCCGACCTATATCGGCGTGTTGCCCGACGTTGACCCGTTCACCGTCCGGATGAACAAGACGCTGCCCGCCAAGCCCGCCTACGTCGTCAACCGGTGGAAGAGCATCCTGTTCCAGTCCGCCGAGTACCGAATCGCCCGGCGGTTCCCGAAGTTCATGCGCAAGACGCTGATGACCATGGCCGAGCGGCGGCTGCCCGAAGGGTATGACGTCGAGAAGCACTTCGGTCCGCGGTACAACCCGTGGGATGAGCGACTCTGTTTGGCGCCCAACGGCGATCTGTTCAAGACCATCCGGGCAGGCAAGGCGGACGTCGTCACCGACACGATCGAGCGCTTCACGAAGACCGGCATCAGGCTGGCCTCCGGTGAAGAGCTACAGGCCGACATCATCGTCACTGCAACGGGTCTGAATCTGCAACTGTTCGGCGGCGCCGCGATTTCCCGCAACGGCGTGCCGGTTGAGCTAAACGACACCATGGCTTACAAGGGCATGATGCTCACGCACATGCCGAACATGGCTTTCACGATCGGTTACACCAACGCGTCGTGGACGCTGAAGGCCGATCTGGTGTCGGAGTTCGTCTGCCGCGTGCTGAAGTACATGGACGCCAACGGCTTTGACACCGTCGAGCCGCAGCATCCGGGCAACACCGTCGACGAGCGGCCATTGATGGACTTCACGCCGGGGTATGTGCTGCGCGCGCTCGACTACCTGCCGAAGGCCGGACACGTCGCTCCGTGGCGGCTGAAGCAGAACTACTTGCTGGATCTGCGGCTCATCCGGCGTGGCCAGGTTGACGACGAGGCGCTGGCCTTCACCAAACACCGTGCACCGGTGACGGTTTCGGCCTAGTCGCCCGTCGTGTAGGCCAACCGAGTCGGTCAGCACGCCAACTCGACGTACACCGTCTTTTCGATGACGGTGGTGATCAGGTCATCCTGCGCCCCCGGCGCACCGGAATCGGTTCGGGAGTAGGTCTGGCCGGGTCGGACCGCGCTAATGGCGCACTGACTCAGTGGGTCTGTACCAACCTTGTTCACGATCACTTGGTAGCCTTCGGCCTGCAGTTGGCTGACCGTCTGGTCCACCGCCGCGGGGCCTGCCGGAGCAGCGGTCGCCGCGCCCGCCAGTGCCAACGTGGCAGAGGCCAATGCCGCGGCTGAGATTGCCGCTGTCGCAAAAGACTTCGGTCTGTTGCCGTTCAAATGTCGCTTGGGGTGATAGGTGGTGCTCATGACGCCGCTCCTTTGCGGTGGTGGCGGCGATGCTCGCCGCGATGACTTAAGCCTCATCGCGATGACAATCTTCAGCGTGAGTAAGCGCGTACCTGTTTTATGAAGCGCGCGTCGCTCGCCACTACTCGTACCGCTGTACCGCTATCTGGACTAGCGGACGACGACGATGCCGTCGTCGTCGCTGTAGGCGATCTCGCCCGGTTTGAAGACCACTCCACCGAACTCGACGGCGTCGTCACGCTGCCCTTCACCGGTCTTGGTGCTCTTGCGGGGATTCGTGCCGAGTGCCTTGATACCGATCTGAAGTGTACGAAGCGTCGCCGAGTCCCGGACGGCGCCGTTGATGATCAGTCCTGCCCAGCCGTTGTCGACGCCGAGGCCCGCGATGAGGTCGCCGACCAGTGCGGAGTGCAGCGAGCCGTCGCCGTCGATCACCAAAACCCCGCCGCTGCCGGGCTCGGACAACACAGACTTGAGCAGTGCGTTGTCCTGGAAGCATCGCACCGTGGTGATCGGACCCGCGAACTGCGACCTGCCGCCGTACTGGGTGAATTGCAGGTCGCAACTACGGACGTCGGGGCCGATCTCGTCGACAAGGTCAGCGGTAGCGCGGGGCTCGATGGTCACCGGTCGATGCTAGCGATTGGGCGACTGAGCAGTTTCGGGTCGATGTTGGACAGTGCGTAGGAGAACGTCTCATCCACACCCATGACTGCCCCTATTCTGCGAAGCTCACGTGCTCGTGCTTCGCCCACGGCCCCGACGACGAGTTCGTGGGTTTCGCGTAGCGCTGCGAAGACGAAGTGGCGCTGGTGCTTACGGGCGGCGTAGCTGGGGTTCAACTGGCGGAAGCCGCACTGCAGAAAGCGGCATATGCGGCCCCCTGCAGGACACCGGCGGCCTCGGGCTGGTCTTCGGCAAGCTCGCGCGCACTCGGCAATGAAGGGAGCGGAATGCATTGGGGTTCATGATGCCGCGGGCCTGTGGCGACGGCGAGCTCGGCTGCGCGTTGGTAAGCCTCGACAGCGTCGGCATATGCGTCAGCGCTAGACGTTGGGCGGAACCGTCGTCCCGTCGGTGTACTTGTTGTTAGTCCACTGATTACCGGGCGCGGTGGTACTGAAGGCGTCAGAGGTGCCGAACACGCCGCAGAACCCATTTGAGCCCTTGCCGAAGATGTTGTTGGTGATCACGATCCCCGACGGGTGGGTGAACGCCTTCGTAGGCCAGTATCCACCGGTGATGCAGTAGGAGCCTGAGGGGCTTACCGGGAACAGATTGTGGTCGATGGTGATGTTCTTGGCGTCGGCGAAGTCGGTCTG
>DASQCE010000534.1:0-4356 GCA_035634855.1 Mycobacterium sp. | reverse complement strand
CGGACTGGGTCGTGGCAGCCTGTACGGAGCATTCACCGACAAGCGCACGTTGTTCCTGCGGGCCATAGATGACTACTCGACCGCGCTGACGGACCAGGTGTTGGCCGATTTGCGCGATCCGGAGCAGAAGGGCCGCGACCGGCTGGGTGATCACGTCCGTTCTGTCACAAAGCTTCTGGTCGCTGACACCAAGGGTCGGGGCTGCCTGATGGCCAAGAGCGCCGCCGAGATGGGGGCGACCGACAAGGAGGTCGCCCGCCGGGTCCGCAAGTGGCTCGACGGCTATCAGCGCGACATCGCCGAAGCGATCCGAGTGGCCCAGCGCGACGGGGACATCGACCCTGACGCCGACCCCGACGAATTGGCGCTGCTGATCCTGGCGCTGTTACGGGGGGCTGAGGCGCTGCGCAAGGGTGGAATGCCGCCGCGGGCGATCGTCGCCGTTGCCGAGCAGGCGATCGCGCTGTTACCACGCCCGTAAGCGGCCTGCGCCGCTCTATGCCGTGCGCACACCGCAGTGCGTCTGAGCGGGCATGTCACTTGTTGATCACTCAGTACATAACAGTTATTGACTGAACGATACAGAATGAGGTAGCGTGCATGTTGCGATCGAACCGGGAAGAGGCACATCGTGATCGCCAGCGTTGGAATCATCGGGTCGGGATCCGTCGGACGGCCCGTCGCCATACGCGCCTTGTTTGCGCGAATTTCGGTCGTCCTCAGCAACAGTCGCGGCCCGGACACATTGACCGGGCCGGTCGACAAGCTGGGCGAGGGCGCGTCGGCGGGCACCGTGGCCGAGGCGGCCGATGCCGACCTGGTGGTTGTTGCCATCCCCTTCGTCAAGATTCCCGGGTTGGCCGGTGAGGTGCCGCACTGGTCGGGGTCCGTTGTCGTTGACGCCACAAATCAATTCGCCCAATACGAACCCACCTACTCCGGGTTCGCTGATCTGGGTGATGAGACCGGCAGCGAGTGGGTGGCCCGGCACCTACCGGGCGCCACGGTGATCAAGGCGTTTAACGCCATGTTCGCCGAGTACATCATGGCCGACCCCTGCCACCACGATGGGCGCCAAGTCTTGTTCTTCGCGGTCGACGACGACACTGTGAACGCCGAATTCGCCGCATTCGGCGAGGCGCTTGGCTTCGCCGCCGTGCTAGTGGGCGGCCTGCGTGAGGGCGGGCGGCTGATGCAGCTCGGCGGCCCGCTGACCGCATTACATGTCATCAAACAGGACTAATCCCAACATATCTGGAAGGAAGACCATGCGTAGGCTCCAGATCACCGCGATCGGCGCACCCGCCGACGTGCTGCAACTCGTCGAATTCGAGGCGCCCGCACCGGGTCCCGGCCAAGTACTCGTCGAGGTTGAGGCCGCCACCATCAACGCCTCGGACTTCCTCTACATCAGCGGCCAGTACTTCATCACCCCGCAGCCTCCGACCGACGTCGGAGGCGAAGGCGCCGGCCGGGTGCTGGCCGTCGGCCCCGGCGAGAACGAGTCACTGGTCGGTGCGCGGGTGCTGCTTCTACCGACCTACCGTCATGGCACCTGGGCCACCCATTTGATCGCCGCCACGACCGACATCGTCGTGGTGCCAGACGATATCGACACCGTTCAGCTCGCAATGGTCGGGATCAACCCGATAACCGCCCTGCTGATGCTGCGCAACTACGGCGATCCATCGATGAACGATCGATGGATCGGCCAGACGGCGGGCAACTCGGCGGTTGGCGAGTACCTGATCAAACTGGCGCGGCGGTTCGGCTGGAAAACCCTGAGCGTGGTCCGTCGCGAGGCCGCCGCCGAGCAGGTCCGCAGCTGGGGTGGGGATCGGGTCGTCATCGACGATGAGAATCTGGAATCCGATCTGGCCCAGACACTTAACGGTAGGGAGCTCGACATCGTCGTCGACTCCGTCGGCGGCCGCGCGGCGCGGCAGCTCGCCCATCACCTGCGCTACGGCGGAACGTTGGTGTCGTATGCGGCTTTATCGGGGCAAAGCGCCTCGGTGTCGGTGCTCGAGCTGATCGGCCGCCAGGTGAACTGGACCGGATTCTGGTTGATCAACTGGCTACGCCGCACCGACACCGCGGTGGTGCACAACACCTATCGCGAGTTGGTGGCGCTGGTTGGCGATGGCACGCTCAGCGCGCGCGTCGCCCGCACCGTGCGGCTCGAGGACTGGAAGGATGCGGTGAGCCTCACCCAGGGCGACACCGGCCGGGAGGGCAAAGTCCTGTTTGTGTTCGACAAGCAACATTCGTGACTAAGCCGCTTATCGTCGGCGCTTAACTTGCCAAACTGGCTAGCAGACGGAGATCCTGGTCGGATGGTGAGCCGGGGTCGGCGTGGTAGGTGATGATCATCTGGCGTTGATCCGGCAGGTGCAGGATCGTGTAGTGCAGATCGAGCGGCCCGACTTGCGGGTGGTAGAAGGCGGTCGGACCGGTGCTTCGATGCTTGACGTCGTGACGCGCCCACAATGTAGCGAATCGCTTGCTGGCAAGGCTGAGTTCGCCGATGAGCTCGACGAGTTCGCGATCGGGTGGCTCCGCTCCGAGCACGGCTCGCAAGAACGGGACGATCCTGGTCGTAAAGCGGTCCCAGTCACGGTAGAGCATACGCATTTCGGGCTCGAGAAACGCTGCGCGCAGGATGTTTTCGCCCGGGGTGAAAGGTGCGACAGCGCTCGCGCCATGCGATTAGACGCCAGTATCCCCATGTTCCTGTTGACAACGAAATGTAGGGGTAAGTGGCCAGCTGTCGATGAGAGTTTGCACAGCAGGGTCAAACCTTTCAGGAACCGAGCGTCCACGCCGACGCGGCGCCGGTCGCGCCAACGCGCGCAGGTAATTGCCGGCGTCCTCGTCGAGTTGCAGGGCGCGGGCAAGGCCGTCAAGGACTTGGTCGGAGGGCTGATGGTCTCGTCCTTGCTCGAGTCTCAGGTAGTACTCGGTACTGATGCCGGCAAGCATGGCGACTTCCTCGCGACGCAATCCCTCGACGCGTCTGCGCTCGCTGTACGGCAGGCCGACGTCGGCAGGCTTGAGCAATTCGCGGCGGGCCCGCAGAAAAGCCGCCAACCCGCGGGTTGTTTCCATTGATCAAGGGTGGTGCGCCGCGTCTCGGAAAGGGTGGCCCTGGGATTACCAGCAACGCCATGGTCTGGATATCGGGTGTGTGCGGGTGGATCGTGGTCGCATCAATAGTGCCTGCACGAAAGAGACCGCCATGCCTACGCGCAACTACGGGCCGACTACCACGGCAGCCGAGATCGTCGATGACGTTGATCTGCACGGACGCCGTGTCGTGGTGACGGGTGCCAGTTCGGGCATCGGCGTTGAGACGGCCCGCGCTTTGGCATCAACGGGCGCCGAGGTGACACTGGCAGTACGCAACGTCGAGGCGGGCGGGAAAGTCGCGGACGGCATCGCCGAAAAGCTACCGGCCGGCGCGGGAGGTGTGCAGGTCGCACACCTTGACCTGGCCGATCCGGGCTCGGTGGCTGGCTTCGTGCGCGCGTGGACCGGGCCGTTGCACATCCTGGTCAACAATGCCGGTGTGATGGCCCTGCCGAAGCTCACCCGCACCCCGACCGGGTATGAAATGCAGTTCGCCACTAACCATCTCGGTCATTTCGCGCTCGCCACCGGCCTGCACCGCTGGTTGGCCGCAGCTGACGGTGCCCGCGTGGTCGCGGTGTCCTCGATCGGGCACTTGTTCGGCCCGGTGGTGTTCGACGACCTGCACTACCGGTTCCGCCCCTATGACCAGTGGACGTCCTACGGCCAGTCCAAATCAGCCATTGTGTTATTCGCCGTCGCCGCCGCAAAACGCTGGGCCGACGACGGCATCGTGGTCAACGCATTGATGCCCGGCAATATCGCCAGTACCGCGCTCGCGCGACACATGGCCCCCGACGATCTCGCCAACTTAGGGAAAGAGACCGACCTCACGCTGCCCCCGGTCAAGACGATCGAGCAAGGCGCCGCCACCTCGGTGTTACTGGCGGCCAGCCCTGATGTCGAAGGGGTCACCGGCCGCTACTACGAGGACTGCGCCGAGGCGCTGCTGGTACATGAGCGCGAGGGCCACACCGGCGGCGTCGCCCCGTACGCACTCGACCCGAACAATGCCGACCGGCTCTGGCAGATCTCCAACGAGCTAACCCAATCAATCTGACGATGCCGGGTCACGCTGGTGTGGCTTGACCGCGCTGCACTAATTCCTTCTCATCGGTGGCGGTGCCCGACCGCAGGCCTACCGCGGAGATGGCGCCGACGGTCTTTGGTATGCCGATGGTGGCGCCCAGCCCGGCGGAATGCATGGCGCTCGGAGCGGCGCGGCAG
>DASQCE010000533.1:0-6874 GCA_035634855.1 Mycobacterium sp. | reverse complement strand
CGCTTGAGCGCCGAACACGTGACTATTCCGGGGATGCCGGCGAAGTCGTGCTCCCGAATCCACGAGGCGACCGCATCGAGCCACGGCCAGCGGTCATCGTCGGTCAGCGGTTGCCCGGACGCCATCTTCTCGACGTTCTCTGCCGAGTGCAGGTCGTCGCCTTCCTGGAAATCCCATCCCAGTTGGCCGGCGAGAAGCGCCGCGACGGTCGACTTCCCGCAGCCGGCGACACCCATGATCACCAGGACGGGCTGTTGGGCTGAGGTGTCGGGCATGTGAGGTCCTGTCGGGTGGGTAGCGTTGTCAGACAACGGCAGTCATACCGCCGTCGACGAAAAGCACCTGGCCGTTCATATACGACGAGGCCCGTGACGCGAGGAAGATCGCTGGACCCACCAGGTCGTCGACTGTGCCCCACCGGGCTGCGGGGGTGCGGCCGAGTATCCAATTGTTGAAAGTCGAGTCATCCACGAGCGCTTGCGTCATCTCCGTGTGGATGTATCCGGGTGCGAGCCCGTTGATCTGCAATCCACCCGCGGCCCACTCGGCAGTCATCGCTCGGGTGAGGTTGCGCAAGCCACCTTTTGCGGCGGTATAGGCAGCTATCGACGGCCGGGCGAGATCGGTCTGTACCGAACAGATGTTGATGATCTTGCCCGACCCTCGGACGAGTTGGTGCCGCGCGACCTCGCGCCCGACGAGGAACGCACTGGTCAGATCTACCTGCAGCACCCGGTTCCAGTTGTCCAGGCTCACTTCGAGTAACGGTTCGCGGTGCTGCAGACCGGCGTTGTTCACCAACACCTCGATGGGCCCGATACGGCTTTCGATGTCCGCTACGGCGGACTGAACCTGGTCGGAGTCGGTGACGTCGAATTGGGCAGTATGCACCGTGTCGGCGCCGTACCGCTCACACAACTTGTCGCGAGTGCGCTCGAGTCTCGGCCCGTCCACGCCGTTGAGCACGACTTGGGCTCCGGCTCCGGCGAGCCCCGCTGCGATGGCAAGTCCTATTCCCCTGCTCGACCCGGTGATGAGTGCCAACCGGCCTGTCAGGTCGAACAGACTCCCTGCGCCAGTGGGTTCGGGTGCCGTCACCGCGCACGCACCGGGTTGGACAGTGCGCCGATGCCACCGAGCGCGATCTCGCTACGGTCGCCGGGCTTGACCGGAGTGAAGGTGCCAGGCGCGCCGGTGAGTACGACGTCGCCTGGGCCGAGGCTGAGGTAGGACGTCAGGTAGACCAGCTGTTCGGTGATATCCCAGGCGAGTTGCGCCGTGTTGGCACTGACCTGGTCTTCATCGTTCACCCGCACCGTGATCGGCACGGCAGAGGGATTGAGATCGGTCTCGATCCACGGACCGATCGGGGTGAAGCCATCGCCGTGTTTGGCCTGCGTCATCTTCTCGTCGAGCGCGACCTGGTCGACCGCCGTGACGTCGTTGCCGATGGTGTAGCCGAGGATCGCGGCCGGCACCTCATCGGGCGTGAGGTTGCGGCAGTGGCGCCGGATGACGACGGCCAACTCGCCTTCGACGTTCACCTGGCCCAGTCGCTCATCGACGAGGATGTCGTCGTCCGGTCCCACAACGGTTCGCGGCGACTTCAGGAATGCCTGCCGCGGCAGTGCGCGGTCGCCGGGCCCGTTGTGGGCCATTCCAAGCACGACCATCGGTTGAACCGGGGCGAGTAGCCGGACCGTCCCGACCGGATACTCGTTCCCGGTGAACCGAGGCTGTGCGGCGAACGGGTCCGCGATCTCCAACCATCGGTCGGTGTCTTGGACGACGTGACGCGGGCCGGTGGGGGCGGCGATGCGGGCGATGCGCATGAGGGCGGCCCTTCTTGGTCGTTGGTGGGGTCTACGCGGGGACCGGGCGTGTGACGTCGCTCGTGCGGTAGGAGTTGGCCAGCGGCGCGGGGCGGACGGCGATATCGGACTCGGTGTCGTTTACCGCGTCCGTGAGGAGGGTGAGATCGCGGCCGCGGGTCTCCGGGGTGTGGAACGTTGCGTACAGGGTGATGAGCGTCAGGACGATGACGTACGCCGCGAGCGGGATCCACGAGTTGTTGAACCAGCCGAGCAGCAGCGCGCCGATGAACGGCGCGACGCCGCCGGCGATGATGGCGCTGAATTCGCGGCAGACGGCCACGCCGATGTAGCGGTGCCGGGATCCGAAGAGTTCCGGCAGCGCGGCGCACTGCGCGCCCAGCATCACGTTGACGCCCACTCCGTAGGAGATCGCGATGACGATGACGGTGACGACCGGGTTGCCGAGCGACAACAGCGGCCATGCCACCACCGCCAGTGCCAGCTGGATGACGGCACCTACCCGGTAGACCCTCATCCGGCCGAACTTGTCCGAAAGGGACCCGGCGAACGGGATGGTGAAGAACCCGATGGTGGCACCGATCGCCACCGCCAGCGGGCCGATGGACTTCTGTACACCCAGGGTGCTCACGTAGGTGATGGTCAGCGTTTGGTAAATGTAGGAGCCGCCGTTCTCGGCCATCCGCAGGCCGATGCCACGCAGCACGGTCGAGCGTGACGTCTGCAGCAGCTCACGGAACGGCTTTTGGCTGACCTGGTCTTGCTTCTCGAGCTTGACGAAGGTGGGGCTCTCCTTGAGTCGAAGACGGATCAGCACGGCCACCGCGATCAGGAAGATCGACGCCAGGAACGGAATGCGCCAGACCCAACCCAGCAGCGCGTCCTCGGGCACCTGTCCGAGGCCGACGAACACCGCGGACGCCAACAGCGTGCCCAGCATGATGCCGACGAAGGGCAGCGCCGAGTAGAAGCCACGCCGTCGCACTGGCGAGTACTCGGCCATCAGGGTCGTTGCCCCCGCCTGCTCGGCGCCGGCTCCGAAGCCTTGGGCGATGCGCAGGATCACCAGCAGGATCGGCGCCAACACTCCGACGTGCTCAGCTGTGGGTAGGGCACCGATCAGCGTGCTGGATCCACCCATCAGGGCGATGGTGATCATCAGCACCCATTTGCGGCCCAACCGGTCTCCGAGGGCGCCGAAGAAGAGGCCACCGAGCGGCCGGGCAAGAAAGCCGATCGCCAGCGTGGCGAGGCTGGCGACGGTGCCGGCCGACGCGCCGAGCGCAGGAAAGAAGATCTTGCCGAAGATCAGCGCCGACGCCAAGGAATACAACGCAAAGTCGTAGTACTCCAGTGCGCTGCCGACCGAAGCGGCCAGTGTGGCCCGCTTCAGATTGCGTGCGTAGTCGGGATCGTCGCTAGCGCGCTGTGCGTCGGTCAACGAGGGGTGTTGGTCTGCCATGTCCGCTCTCCGATTCTGGTGTCCGCAGGTGGAAGCGATCGACAAACGACTATCCCGGCGGAAGTGTGATCCATATGTGGGGCGAAGCCCTATGTGATGTCCACCATACGATATTGCTGAACTGAGTTCAATAGATCGAACAAATCGAATAGATACAAGCGAAATAGCTTATCCACGGACATCTGAATAGACTCTGTTCAGTAGACTGAACATAACGTACGATCGAGTTTGACCGTCAGAGAAGGGACCGCGACCGTGGCTTTCGACCCGACCGCCCAGCCACCACAGCGCCTGCGGGTGGTGGCTTCCACTCCGATCAGCGAGGAGCTGATCGACCGTGTCGTGCGGGCAGAGCCTCGCATCGACTTCGTCCGGGATCAGTCGCTGCTGGCGCCTCAGCGCTTTGCCGGCGACCACGCTGGCGACCCGTCCTTTCGTCGCACCCCCGAACAGCAGCAGGCCTTCGAGGATCTGGTCGACTCGGCGCAGGCGCTCTACGGCGTCCCCGATGAGCAGCCAGCCGCACTGCGGCGCACCGTGCGCAACAACGAGGGGCTGCTGTGGGTGCACACCATGCCCGCCGGCGGCGGCAGCCAGGTCAAGGCCGCGCAGCTCACCGATGACGAGCTCAACCGAATCAGTTTCACCACATCGGCCGGAGTGCACGCCGAGCCGCTGGCCGAGTACGCGGTCTTCGGCCTGCTCGCCGGGGCCAAGACACTACCGCGACTGCTGAAGCAGCAACGGGACATCCACTGGACGGATCGCTGGGAGATGGGGCTGCTGAGCCAACAGCGCATCCTGCTCGTCGGGCTGGGCGGCATCGGCCGGGTGGTGGCCGCTAAGCTCGCCGCCCTGGGAGTCACCGTCGTGGGCACCAGTCGTTCGGGCACCCCCGTCCCCGGGGTGCACGAAATCGTGCATCCCGACGACCTAGCCGACGCCGCACGCGATGTCGACGGGATCGTGGTCAGCCTGCCCGGCACTGCGACGACCGAAGGTTTGGTGGACGCGAAGGTCCTGCGCGCGGCGAAGCCCGGATTCACCTTCGTCAGTATCGGGCGCGGCACGGTCATCGACGAACCCGCGCTGATCGACGCCCTTCGCGACGGGCACGTGGGATTCGCCGCGCTCGACGTGTTCGCCTCCGAGCCGCTGGCGGTCGACAGCCCGCTGTGGACCGATCCCAAGGTCCTGATCAGTCCGCATACCGCGGCACTCAATTCCGCGGAGGATCGGCTCATCGCCGGGCTGTTCGCCGAGAACGCCACCCGATACCTCGACGGGCGCCCCCTGCGCAACCGCGTTGATACCGTCGAGTTCTACTGAGCGCAGCAGAGGGCCGCCGCAGTGATCATCCGACGCCCGACCCAAGGAGAAGCCATGGCCGACGAGGCTGAGCGCGGCACCGGCAATTCGCCGGCGGTGACGCGTGCGATCCGCATTCTTGACCTGCTCGCGGAAGCCCGAGGGGCGCCAAGGACACTCACCGAGATCGCCCGCGAATTGGGCTTGGCCAAGTCTTCGGTGTCGAACCTATGTGCAGCACTCGAGGAGGGCGGGCTCGTTCGGCGCATCAGCGCCGGCTACCTACTCGGGCGGCGCACCGTCGATTTGGGTAGCGCATTCCTGGCCGGCTTCAACCAGATTCGCGAGTTTTACCGCGTCTGCGAAGAATCCGAGGTGCTCCGCCACCAGTTGGTCCAAATCGCCCTGCTCGATGGCGCACAAGTCTTATATCTTGCGGTCTACGAGGGGCGCCAGCGTTTCCCCATGTCGGCCAGCGTGGGGGACCGTTATCCCGCGTCCGTCACCGCCGTCGGCACCGCACTGCTGTCCGAGTTGACGCCAACCCAGATCGCCGAACTCTACTGGGACACGAGCAATCTCGTCGGATTCACCAAGAAATCCACCTCCACGCTCGCGGAACTGCAGGAGAAGCTGGAACGCACCCGCGAGCGCGGTTACGCCGTCGACGAAGGGGAAGTCCATCCGACCGTACTCGGACTAGCCATCCCCATCCCGGGTGCCTCCGGCGAACCGTCATTCGCCATCGGCGTTTCCATCGTCCACCCCACCGGCTCTACCGACGAACGCGACAGCATCCTCGACGCACTGCGCCGCGCCGCAGACAGCCTCACCCGACCCCGACTCCTCACCGCCTGATGATGGGATAGCGAGAGCCAATTCACCCGACTGCCGCGGCCGTTGGTTGTGTTCGTCTGGTGAGCCTTTCGGTGACCGCCGGGATGACGTGGTCCGCCATGTACTGGATGCGTTCGGAACCGGATTCGATTGATTCTCCAGGGAATTGCGCCCAGCAGTGGAAGTCGCGGATCTGCGGGTAATTTATGGCCGGCGCCACGAGTTCGTCCACGGCCATCGACGCATCCATCAGGCGGTAGGCGCCTGCGTCGAGCACGGCCTGCGAGCTGGTGTACTGCGACGGTTGGTCGGGGCCTTCGAACGAGCCCCATTCGATGTACTTGTTCATCTGGTAGAGCACGTTCTCGCTGACCTGGGCCCACACGCGTTCGGGATCTTCGGCGACGATCGTCCACTGGCTGGCATAGACACGGCCCTCGGAAACGTCGCGCCCATGGCGTTGGAGGGCGTCGAGATACACCTGGCAGTGATCGTTCGACAGCGTGATGACACCGTCTCCGACGCGCGCGGCGCGGTCGATTCCCACGGGTGACTGGGCGCCGACCAGGAGTCGCGGCGTGACTTCCGGCACCGGTGTGACGGGCACTGCTGGAAGCGAAAGTCGTTTGCCCTCATAACCGTCGGCGCTTCCACTCCAGGCCCGGCGGATGATCGCGATGGCGTCATCGAGGAGGCTGGGCCGGTGTTTGACGGTTCGGCCGAAGCCGCTGAACTCGAGCTCGCGGTACCCGAGTCCGACGCCGAGCTCGAAGCGGTTGCCGGTCATCAGCGATAGCGCGGTTGCAGCAGAAGCTGCTCAGCGACGGCGCCGACGTCGTGCTGCGTCGCGCTGAGCACATCCACGAGGTCGACGCGGATCAGTTGACGGCCGTGGTGGACGACCATCGGTCGGTGACGATCACCGGGAAGCGCACCAACACGCTGCTCATCACGGTGGATCGGGACCGATGCAGTGCGCCCGTACTCGCGACGCTCGACGAAATCGGTTATGCGGCACGAACGCAGCCGTTGGCATCGACGCCGGAACGCATACCCGCTGTAGTGAAGCGGGTGCTCGACCAGGTTGATCCCGGCGGGCGGCACACGATGTCACCCGCTGCGCTGCAGTCCTTCGTGCAGTGGGACTGGCCGGGGAACATGACCGAACTGGTCGGGACCCTCGAAGCCTTGGTCAAACAGGTGCCGTCGTCGGTAATCGAGCGTAAGCACCTTCCCCGTCACCTGCAGCAGGCGCCTCCGCGACGTCGTATGACGCTCCTCGAAACCGCCGAACGGGACGCGATCATCAAGGCACTCGATGCGGCGTCGGGCAACAAGTCCGAGGCCGCCGAGCTGTTGGGTATGGGCAGAACGACCCTGTACCGGAAGCTACGTCAGGTCGGCTTGGACACCGGCGAAACCTCGCTCTAAGGTC
>DASQCE010000532.1:0-5676 GCA_035634855.1 Mycobacterium sp. | reverse complement strand
ACGAACTCGTACGCCTTGTCGATGTAGGTCAGCGTCTGCTGCAGGTCGATGATGTAGATGCCGTTGCGGTCGGTGAAGATGAACCGCTTCATCTTGGGATTCCAGCGCCGGGTCTGATGCCCGAAGTGGGTGCCGCTGTCCAGCAGCTGTTTCATGGTTACAACAGCCATAATGTTGTGGCCGGCCTTCTTTATTGTCGGTTGACGCGCAGCGTCGGGTGACGCCGAGCCCTGGTGCCTGCTGGTTGCCGGACCCGTCCGAAAACGAGACCGCCGGCATCCGGGTATGACCGCCAGTGGGTGGTCATGTGCAGACACGCGAAGTCAGCCCGCTTGAGCGAGCTGCGGTTAGCAGTTTACACGCTGGACAGGGTGCTTTTTCCACACCGCGGCGGCCATCCACAGCCTGGCGATTCGGCCTGGATTTTGCGCCCGCCGACACGCTGAACTGGGAATATGCGCTGGCTGGCAGTGATGACGGCGATGGCCCTGGTGTACGCGGCGCCTGTCGGGGCCGACAACGGCAGGCTGGACTGGCCGCTACGGCCCCGACCAGCTGTTCTGCGGACGTTCGACGCCCCGTCACCGAACTGGAACCGCGGGCACCGGGGCGTCGACCTGGCAGGGGCGCCGGGCCAGCCGGTGTATGCGGCCGGCGCGGGCACGGTCGTGTTCGCCGGGGAGCTGGCAGGGCGGACGCTGGTGTCGATCGCCCATCCGGGCGGGTTGCGGACCAGCTATGAGCCGGTGCGACCGTCGGTGCGGGTCGGACAGCTCATTGACGCGGGGGCGGTGATCGGCGAGCTTGACGCCGGGCATGACGGCTGCGCCGTCGCCGCTTGCTTGCATTGGGGCGCGATGTGGGGTGCGGCGTCGCGCGCGGATTATGTCGACCCGTTGGGCCTGCTCGCCAGCACGCCGGTCCGGCTCAAACCGTTACACCCCTAACCCCACTGCCGCGAGCGACCGCGTTTGCACGCAACACGCCGACGAAATCTGTACAAATGGGGACGCTCGCGGCCGGCCAAACCCGCCTACCTTCGAAACCATGATCACCGACGCTCACCGCTCGCGCCCGCTCCGATTCGGCCTGCACACCGCGCTGCCCAGGGGCACGGAATTCGGAGCGTTCGCAATGTCGGTGCAAGAAGCCGGTTTTGACGTGCTGACCATCCCCGACCACCTGGTCGCATCCGTTTCGCCGTTCGCGGGTGCGATGGCCGCCGCGGCGGTCACCGAACGGCTGCACACCGGAACGCTGGTGCTCAACAACGACTTACGCCATCCCGTCGACACCGCCCGCGAGGCCGCGACCGTCGCGGCTATCTCCAGTGGACGCTTCGAGCTGGGTCTCGGGGCCGGGCACATGAAATCCGAATACGACGCGGCAGGGCTCAGGTTCGACTCGGGACGAACACGCGTCGACCGGCTCATCGAATCCGTGAACGTGATTCGGCTGCTGCTCGCGGGCGAGCCCGTCGACGTCGACGGTGCGCACTACTGCGTGCGGGCCGAGGCGCGCGAACTGGTCGCCCCGCCCGGCATGCACGTCCCGCTGCTCATCGGCGGTAACGGAACGCGAGTGCTGCAACTGGCCGGCCGGATGGCCGACATCGCGGGGTTGGCCGGTTTCAGGCACAACCGCGACGCGACCAAGGTCGAGTTGACGCATTTCGATGCCGCCGGACTGCAGGATCGCATCGGCGTCGTGCGCGACGCCGCGGGTGACCGGTTCGATGCAATCGAGCTGAATGCCCTCATTCAGTTCGTGGTCCCTACCGACGACCGCGAAGCGGCGGCGGGCGAACTGGCCGCGGCCTTCGGCGGGGTCTCACCCGAGTTCCTGCTCGATTCGCCGTTCGTCTTGCTGGGCACACACGAGCAGATGGCCGAGGCGCTTGTCGAGCGCCGGCAGCGGTTCGGCGTGAGCTATTGGACGGTGTTCGACGAGTGGGTTGGGCGGCCCTCGGCGATGCCGGACATCGCGAAAGTCATTGCGCTACTGCGGTCCTGATCGCGCCGAACGTTCCTTACCGCTCGAAAATCAGCGAAAAAATCGAGCGGTAAGGAACGTTCGTCGGTGGTCACGCCCGAGGGTGGGCCTGGTCGTGCACCGCACGCAGGCGCGCGACCGTGACATGCGTGTACAGCTGCGTGGTGGCCAGGGTCGAGTGACCCAGCAGCTCCTGGACGACGCGCAGGTCGGCTCCGCCCTCGAGCAGATGGGTGGCGGCACTGTGCCGCAGCCCGTGCGGGCCGATGTCGGGTGCGCCGTCGACCGCGGCGACGGTCTGGTGCACCACGGTGCGCGCCTGCCGCGGGTCGAGCCGACGGCCGCGAGCTCCTAGCAGCAGCGCCGGCCCCGAATCCGCGGTGGCCAGCTCCGGGCGCCCGTCGTCCAGCCACGCCGTCAGCGCCGCCTGCGCCGGCTCACCGAACGGCACCGTCCGCTGCTTATTGCCCTTGCCGAGCACGCGCAGCAGCCGCCGGGGGCGGTCGACGTCGTCGATGTCGAGCCCGCACAGCTCGCTGACACGAATTCCGGTGGCGTACAACAACTCAACGATCAGCTGGTCGCGCAATGCGAGCGGATCGCCTTGCTGTGCACCGGATTTGGCGGCAGCCATCGCGTCGAGCGCCTGATCTTGTCTCAACACAGACGGCAAAGTGCGTCGGGCTTTGGGTATTTGCAGCCGCGCCGCAGGATCACTCGACAGCAACCCCCGGCGCGTCGCCCACGCGGTGAAGGTCTTGACCGCCGACGTGCGTCGCGCCAGCGTGGTGCGCGCCGCGCCCGCCGACGCCTGAGCCGACAGCCAGGACCGAAGGACCGGCAGGGTCAGCCTGTCCAGTCCGGCGCCGGGCATACGTTCGGCGAGATAGCCGAAAAGCGAGCGCAGATCGCCCAGGTACGCGCGGCGGGTGTGATCGGAGCGGCCGCGCTCCAGCGCGAGGAACTCGTCGAACTCCTCGAGCACAGGCCCAAACCCCGGGTCGCTTCGCTCCTGCCCGCCGGTGTCCACTCCCCTACCGTCGCAGACCGCTGGCGCCGAAACGGTCAGGTGAGCGCGTGTGTCGCGGCGTGATTGACATGAACATTGCTTGAGGTTTTACCGTCGCGACCATGGAATTGTCCGATGGAGTCTGGCCCGATCGCCTGCCCGCTGTCGAGGTCCGAATCGCGCGTCCCACCGACAAGCTCGGCGAGGTTCTCGACTTCTACTGCAGGGACTTGGGCTTGCCCGAGCTGTACCGCACCGCCGCGCACGGCTACCAGGTGGTGATGGTCGGCCTGCCGGGCGACAGGTATCACCTCGAGTTCACCTCACACGTCGACGGCAGTCCCGGCCGAGCACCGACGGACGAGAATCTGCTCGTCTTCTATTTCGCCACCGCGGACCAGATGTTCGACGTCGTCACCCGGCTCGGCGAATGCGGACACGAACCGGTGCAATTGGACAACCCATGGTGGCGCGAGAACGGGGCCATTGCCTTCGCCGACCCCGACAACTGGCGAATCGTGCTGATGCCCAGTCCGGTTCCGCTGGCGGCATGAATCAGGTGACGCGCCGAAGCACCTCGGGAGTCAGGTCGTTCAGAGTGGGATAGCCGTCGACGGCCATGATCAGATCGGCCTCGGCCAGCAGCGAGCGCAGCACGTGCACGACGCCGTCCTCGCCGCCGATGGCCAGGCCGTATGCGTAGGGGCGCCCGACGCCGACCGCGGTGGCGCCCAGCGCCAGCGCCTTGACGATGTCGGCGCCGCTGCGGATACCGGAGTCGAACAGCACGGGCAACCCCTCGGCGGCCTCCACGACCCCGGGCAGGCAGTCGATGGCAGGTATCCCGCCGTTCGCCTGGCGGCCTCCGTGGTTGGAGCAGTAGATGCCGTCCACGCCGCCGTCCCTGGCACGGCGCGCGTCGTCAGGATGGCAGATGCCCTTGACGATCAGCGGCAGGTCGGTGAGCGACCGCAGCCATGGAAGGTCGTCCCACGTCAGCGGATTGCCGAACACCGAAACCCAGCGCAGCACCACTGCCTGCGGATCTTCCTCTGGCGTTTTCTGCAGGCTGGCGCGGAACACCGGGTCGCTGGTGTAGTTCGCCAGGCAGCGGCCGCGCAGTTGCGGGAAGTTCGACGTCGACAGGTCGCGCGGGCGCCAGCCGGTCACCCAGGTGTCCAGCGTGACGATGATGCCCTTGTACCCCGCAGCCTCGGCACGCTGCGCGAGGCTGGCCGCCAGGTCGCGGTCAGTCGGTGTGTACAGCTGGAAAAAGCCTGGGGTATTGCCGAATTCGGCAGCGATGTTCTCCATCGGGTCCTGAGTCAGCGTCGAAATGACCATCGGCACGCCGGTGCGGGCGGCGGCTCGTGCGCTGGCCAGATCACCGTGGCCGTCCTGTGAGCACAAGCCGATCACGCCGATTGGCGCCATGAACAACGGCGACGGCAGCGTCAGACCGAACACCTCCACCGACAGGTCACGCTCCTGGTGCGCGTTGAGCATCCGTGGCATCAGGCCCCAGTTGTCGAAGGCGGTGCGGTTGACGCGCTGCGTGCGTTCGTCGCCTGCACCGCCGGTGACGTAGGACCAGATCGACGGCGGCATCGCCGCCTGCGCCTTGGCCTCCCACTCCGCAAAAGACATCGGGAAAGACGGCACGATGCCGGACAGTCCCTGGAGGTAGATCTCGAGCTGATAGTCGCCGAATGCCATTCGCCTAGCGTGCCAGTCCCGCGCCGGGCTCCGTCAGCGAACCAGCCGCTCCGCGACCCCGGCGTAGACCGCGCCGAGCTTGTGCGCGTCTCGATGCCTCCGCGACGGGAACCACCGGCACACGTCGACGCACAGCGACGAGATGGCCATCACCAGCTCGTCGACGTTGTCGACGTGGAACTCGCCCGTCGTCACACCGCCCGCGACGATCTCCGTGATGACGTCGGTCGCCTGGTGGCGCAATGGTGCGATCGTGCGGTAGTGAGCCGGCGTCAAGCCGTGCAGTTCGTACTGCACGACGCGGGCCTGCTTGTGGTTCTCGGCGTGCCAGGTGGCGAACGCCGCAACCACCGCTCGCAAACGCTGGGGGAAGCCCGCCGCCGGGTCGTCGGCCTTCTTCAGCGCGGCCAGCAGGCTGCTGTGGCCCTCCAGAGCGATCGCATAGAGCAGCTCCTCCTTGGAGCGATAGTGCGGGTACATGGCCGTCGCGCTCATGTTGAGACGCTTGGCGATCTGCCGCGTGGAGCTGCCGCCATAGCCCGACTCCGCGAAGGCCTCGATCGCGGCCCGCCGCATGCGTTCCGCCGCAGCTGAATCCGCAGCTCGATCGATGGTCATGACGGTCGGGATCCTACACGTAGTTGACATCGGTAGACGGGAGGCGCATTATTAGCGAGCGCTCATAAAATGAGCAATCGCTAATGTGATGAACATTTCCGAAAGGCCTTCCCGACATGGCGGACTTCCTCTCGCGGCGTGACGTCGACTTTCTGCTCTACGAATGGCTCGACGTGGTCGAATTGACCAAACGCGACCACTTCGCCGAGCACTCCCGCGACACCTTCGACGCCGTGCTCGATCTGTCCGCTGACATCGCGACGAAATGCTTTGCGCCACACAACAAGAAGGGCGACCAGAGCGAGCCGACGGTCGGACGCGACGGCAAAGTCGTGCTGATC
>DASQCE010000531.1:0-11886 GCA_035634855.1 Mycobacterium sp. | reverse complement strand
TGGTCGCACCCATCCGGACAATCCGGGTCCTGGCGACGTCTTTGCTGAGATCGGGCCAATGGAACTGCCCGACTGACATAGAGCAGTGTCGTTCTGATGCGAATCGCAACTTTTGCGTCTCCATTCAATCTGCATCGACAGGGGGTACACCTGGCCGCTCAGTCCCTGAGTTGTCGTGCGCCCAGACGACGAGCGAAACTGCGGCCCGTGGAATGGCCAGGGAAGATCGCGGCGCTAACAGGGGTTTGCTAGGGCGAGATGCGGAAAGCAAGCGAGAATCGTTGTGCCACGACAATTTTCGACTCATCGGATTTTGCGAATCATATAGGGCGCAACGCAACGGATGTCGCCGACGTGGAATTTTTAAAGACGATCCCGCGGCCTCAGCGGCCGCCAACTCGGCGCACAGCACCGTATAGTCGGTCGACCCGTCGTATTTGCACCTGCGGCACCGCGCTCGAATACACGAGATGCCGAGGTTGCCCGCGAAACCCCAACTCAGCCCGTGGTGTTGCCCGCGCGGGATGACCTTGCCGTCTGTGATGTCCACCGATGCAATGAGATGCCGACAGGACTCGCATCTACAGCTCCCCCAGTCCGAGGTTGAGGCGGTCGAATTCGTCGGCGGCGAGATCCTCGCGGGCGGACACGACGTACCTGTCAATCATGGTGCGCGAGCGCCAACCGGCTTGCGCCATCAGCCCGGTTTCGCTGCCCCCGGCGCCAAGCCAACGCACGGCCGCGGTGTGCCTCAGTTGATGCAGGTGAAATCCGTTGATACCGCCGGCGATAGCACGTGCACGCAGCGCCTCAGCCAGTCCCCGGTAGGACAGCGGGCCGCGACTGGACAACCATAGCCGCCCGCCATGAGCTGTCGGAAGGTGTCCGGCTCGGCGGCGTGCGCGCAGGTATTTGTCGACCAACACAGCGGTCTGCGGGGAGAACTTCACGTGACGACCCTTGCCGCCCTTACCTTTACGCACCACCGCGGCGCACGCAGCGATCGACACGTCGTCGACGGTCAGGCTCAGCATCTCGGAGGCTCGCATGCCGGTTTCGGCGAACAGCGACACCAGCGCTTTGTCGCGCAGATCGCGGAATTCGCTGCCGTTGCATGCGGCGATGAGCGCGCGGATCTCGGCGTCGGTCAGGTGGTCGACCACCCGCTCATCGATTTGCGGCGACCGGACAGACAGGATCGGTGCCGCATCGAAACCTTCCTCAGCGGCCAGCCACCGGGCGAACACCTTCAGCGCGGTTAGCCGCAACCGGGCGGTCGGCGCGCTGCACCGGGCGGTCTGGTCGGTTATGAACGCCAGCACATCGGCTTTGGTCAACGCGACGGGCCGACCGTTGCCCTTGCAGAACGCGACATAGGCAGCCCAGGCGTCGCGGTAGACCTTGATTGTGGCGTCGGACCGGCGGGCGCCGCGCAACTGAGCCAGCCAACTTGTGTTCAACTCCGTTGTAGCCAGCAAACGTCAACCTCCGATACCGTTGCCGACATTATCCGACACTGCTGTGCCGTGTTTGATTATTATCCGGCAGTACTGAGCAGTAAATCTGCTGCTCAGTGCAATAGACGGGAACGATTGTTGACTGTCGATAACTAGAAACTACCGGTCAACGCCTGGATTGCCTGGGATAGCTCATCTATTGCGTGAGCTGTTCCACCAGTTCGACGGCACTGTCAACGGAGTCCAGAAGGGCTCCGACGTGCGCCTTGCTGCCGCGCAGGGGCTCAAGTGTTGGAATCCGAACGAGCGAATCGCCGCCCAGGTCGAAGATCACCGAGTCCCAGCTGGCGGCGGCGATGTCGGCGCCGAACCGGCGCAAACACTCGCCACGGAAGTAGGCGCGGGTGTCCGTCGGCGGGTTGTCGACGGCGTCGATCACCTGCTGCTCGGTGACCAATCGCTTCATCGAACCCCGCGCCACCAGCCGGTTGTAGAGGCCCTTGTCCAGCCGCACGTCGGAATACTGCAGATCCACCAGGTGCAGCCGCGGTGCCGACCAGCTGAGGTTCTCACGGTGGCGGAAGCCCTCCAGCAGCCGCAGCTTCGCCGGCCAGTCCAAGATCTCCGCGCACTCCATCGGGTCGCGCTCGAGCAGGTCGAGCACGTTCGCCCACGTCTGGACGATGTCGGCCGCACGCGGATCGGGGTCGCGACTGTCCACTAACTTGGCCACCCGATCCAGGTAAATCCGTTGCAGCGCAAGGGCGGTCAGCTCGCGGCCGTCCGAAAGCGCGACAGTGGCGCGCAACGACGAGTCCCGGCTGATCACATGCACGGCGTGCACCGGCCGGGCCAGCGCCAGATCCGTGAGGTCCATCCCCTCTTCGATCAGGTCCAGCACCAGCGACGTGGCACCGAGCTTGAGATAGGTCGACGTCTCCGCCAGGTTCGCGTCGCCGATGATCACGTGCAGCCGTCGGTACTTGTCGGCGTCGGCGTGCGGCTCGTCACGGGTGTTGATGATGCCGCGCTTGAGGGTGGTCTCCAGGCCGACCTCGACCTCGATGTAGTCGGCGCGCTGAGTCAGCTGAAAGCCCGGCTCGTCGCCCGACGGCCCGATGCCCACCCTGCCCGAACCGGTGATCACCTGGCGCGACACCAGAAACGGCGTCAGTCCTGCGATCACCGCAGAGAACGGCGTCTGGCGCGACATCAGATAGTTCTCGTGTGAGCCGTACGAGGCGCCCTTGCCGTCCACGTTGTTCTTGTAGAGCTGCAGCTTGGCGGCGCCGGGCACGCTCGCAACGTGCCGGGCGGCGGCCTCCATCACCCGCTCGCCTGCCTTGTCCCAGATCACCGCGTCCAGCGGGTCGGTGCACTCCGGGGCGGAGTACTCGGGGTGTGCGTGGTCGACGTAGAGCCGCGCGCCGTTGGTAAGGATCATGTTGGCCGCACCGACCTCGTCGGCGTCCACCACCGGCGGCGGGCCTGCCGATCGGCTCAGGTCGAACCCGCGGGCGTCCCGCAGCGGCGACTCCACCTCGTAATCCCAGCGCGTGCGCTTGGCACGCTGGATCCCGGCAGCGGCCGCGTACGCCAGCACCGCCTGCGTCGACGTAAGGATCGGATTCGCGGTCGGATCGGACGGCGACGAAATGCCGTACTCGACCTCGGTTCCGATAATCCGTTGCATGTCGCCCAGCCTAGGCGACGAGCCGCAGTAGCCTGCGACCGTGCCATCCGAGCAGGTGCAGCATGACGCGGCCGCGTCCCAGTTCGTGGCCACGCTCGGCGCCGCCATGGCTGCCGCGAATTACCCCGTAGCCATGGTGCGCGGAGTCACGGAACAGACGTCACGCGCCGACGGGCTCGACCACCAGTTCCTGGCGCTGCCTAACTACGTCCGGGTCGGCAGCCCGACCGGCGAGGCAATGTACATCGCCAACCCGGATTTCGATGTGCGCTACGACCAGTCGTTCCCTCTCGCCCAGCTGGTGGCACGTGCACCCGCGGGAGCCATCAGCAGGGAGGAGGATATGGCGGAACTGGAGCCAATTCGCAATCAGCGCAGGCGATTTCCACCCTGGGTCACGGTCTTGGGCTATGCGGTGCAGAGCACCGGCCTCGCGTTGATCCTGCAGCCGACACCGTGGAGCCTGGTGGGTGCGGCGAGCCTGGGTCTGTTGGTCGGCGCGCTTTCGGTGCGGGGCCGTCGCATCGACGCGATCGGATACCTGCTGCCAACGATCTGTTCATTTCTCGTCGCGCTGATCGTCTTCACCTTCAACAACCACTCGCACGTCGGGTCGACGTCCTGCGCGCGCTGGCCGCACATCACGTGGCTGTCGGGCGCAAGCGTGCGCGTCGCGGGTTTCATGCAGATCGCTCAGTTGGCATTCGGCATTCTGATCGCCGCCCAGGTGGCCGGAATCGCCGACACCAACCTCGTCACCACCGAGATCAACCGGCTGGGCCCATGGGCGCCGCTGCTCGGCGTGATGGTGTGCGGGCTCGGGGCCATGCTGTATTTCGGGCCGCTGACGTCGTTTTTTGCCGTGGATACTGCTGATGCTGCTCACCGCATACGCAGGCCAATGGGTGGGAAACGCCGTGCCGGCAGCTACGCCAGTGGCTTCGGTGGCGGGCTGACACTGATCATGTGCGCGTTGGCCATCTCTCACCGCCCGAACACGCCGCCGACGGTGTCGCCGGTGCTGCCGGGTTTCTGGCTGCTGGTTCCGGGCTCACTGGGGTTCATGGGGGTCACCCAGCTCCTCGGCACCCACAGCACCGCCGTCTTCACCGCGACGCTGATCCCGATGATGTCGATCGCCGTCGGCGTCCAGACCGGGCTGCTGGTGTGGCGGGCGGCGATCCAGCTGAGCTCATCACCGGACCGGCGGGCCATGCATGATTGACGTGACGCAACGACGGGCCGCCGATGCGTGGTTCCTGGATCGCGGCCTGCCCGCGGTATTGCGGCCGGGTGCGCTCGTTCGGCGGCTATGGCCGCGCTCGGCGCCCGTGCTGGCCGGGTTCGCGGTCTTCATGGCCAACTCCGCGCTCGTCGTGGCCACCACGGGCAAACACACCATTGACATCGATGGCCACCCGACCCGAACGGAATGGTTCGTACTGGCGCTGCTCGTCCTAGTGCTGCCCGTTGCGGTTTTGGTCGGCTGGTGGGTGTCGCGGCTCTCGACGGTGCGCGGGCGGAGCGTCGCGGCAACCGTGGCGGTGTCCATCGCGATCGCCGGTGGCGTTCTCGGCGGCCCAAGCCCCCGCGTCCTCGTCGACCTCCTCTTCGAGGGCATCGTGATCGCCGCCATCCTGGCGCTCACCGCGTGCGGCGCTGGCTCGATTCTGGGCTGGGCCGTGCAGATGACGACGTCGAACCTTGCTGCAGTGGGATCCATGCTGACCCGCGCCCTGCCGCTGCTGTTGCTCACGATTCTGGTCTTCTTCAACTCCCCCGTGTGGCTCATGGCGGCCACGGTGTCACGTCCGCGACTGTGGCTGGCGCTGATGTTTCTCACCCTGATAGCGGCGGTGTTCGTGGTGTCCGTGACCGCCGACCGGGTCAGGCCGATCATGGCGGAAGGCGAACGGGCCGACGACCATTCAGAGCGACTGGCAGGCACACCGTTCGAGACGATGCCGGAGCCGGCGACTGTCCGTCCGCTGAGCCGCATCGAGCGGTTGAACGTCATGTTCGTGGTCGCCGCATCGCAACTCAGCCAGATCCTCATAATCGCGGCGATGACCGCCCTGCTCTTCTTTATCCTTGGCCTCATCCTGCTGTCGCCCGAACTGCTGGCGGCGTGGACGCGCAACGGCCGCAGCGACGGCACCGTGCTTGGCATGACGATTCCGGTGCCGGATTCGTTGATTCAGATCACGTTTTTCCTTGGCGCGCTGACGTTTATGTACATCAGCGCCCGCACTGTCAGCGACGCCGAATACCGGACACGGTTCTTCGACCCACTCATCGACGACGTTCGGCTCACGTTGACGGCGCGCAATCGGTACCGCGCCGCCGTGTCGGCGCGGTGACCGGCCACAGCCGTCGCGTTCACGCACAATGTTGCCCGTGTCCGATATGCGGCAGGTCCACGAGTGGTTCTTGCATCGCGGGCTGCCACTGGTGCTAACCCGGCGCGTCCGCTCTCGTGCACTGATCGAGCGCTCAGCACCGACGGTCAGCGGCGTCGGTGCGGTGATATCGCTGACGATGATGCTGGCCGAACTCACCGACGGCGATCCTGATTTCGGCTATGTGATCCGGCTGGGCGTCTTGACACTGCTGCTGATCGCCGCGCCGTTCGCGCTGTATCTGCTGCATCAGACCGGCACCACGCTCGGTGAAGCGGGAAGACGGTCGGCGGCGCTGCTGGTGATGGCGCTGTTCGTTTTCGGGCTCCCGTTCGCCGCCAGCGGGTTTTCGGGTTTCGCAGCGGCCGAGGCGGTCGGGTTCGCGATCGTTGCGGTGCTCGCCATCTGGTTGACCTATATCGGGTTTGGCTCGATCGCGTTGTGGGCGTTCCGCTTTGCCTGGGTGCAGTTCGGCGCACTGGGCACGCTGATGAGCCGTGCGTTGCCGCTGCTGATGATCACGGTAGTGGTGTATTTCACCGGCGAACTGTGGCAGTTGGCCGCCCGGATGACCCGCCAAAGGCTCTGGCAGACCATCGGATTTCTCGCTGTCGTCGCGATCGTCTTCGTGGTCACCACCATTAGGGACGAAGTACACGCATTGCGGGAGGATCGCGCCGAACAAACCGGCGCCGGCGAGCTGCTCGCAGGCACGCCACTGGCGATGGACGCCGGTCACCAGCCCGTGCGCACACCGCTGTCGCTGGCCGAGCAGGTCAATGTCGTTGCGGTGATGGTGGTGTCGCAGGCCATCCAGGTGGTGTTCTTCACCGCCGGGTTGTTCGCGTTCTTCCTCGCGCTCGGCATCGTCGCGGTGCCCGACGATGTCGCCATGCTGTGGTCTTCGGAGGAGACCTGTCCGGTCGGCGAACCACCCTGTCCGGGAACCTGGTTCGGTATCCACGTACCGGTACCCCAGACGATCGTGCATGTGTCATTGTTCGTGGCCGTGCTGTCCGGTTTGTATTTCACGGTGAGCACGAGCGTCGACCCGCTGTATCGGGAGCGGTTCTTCAATCCCTTAATCGACGATGTCGCGGTTAGCCTGGCAGGCCGTGACGCCTACCTGCAGATGGAGAACGGATGCACCTGATGACCGACAACAGATTGCTGAGGGATGTGTTCGGGAAGCGTTACGGCGAAGTGCTTCTCGTGCACATCGAGGAATCCGGCCCCATGGCCACCGTCTATTGCAGCTTCCCGCTCAACGACTGTCCGCAGGAGTTGTGGGACAAGCTCGACGCGCAGGCCATCGCCGCCGAGAACGGCGCAGTGGCCGCCCGCCTCAACGGCCCGCGCCATTGGCTGATGAGCAGTATCGAGAAGGTTTCCGCGGGCGCGCCGGTGAGAAAGACATTCGGCGGGATCGAAATGCTGCGGCAGGCCACAGTGCAGATGGCCACGGTGAACCCCGCACCGTACTCCGTCAACAAGGTGAACCGCCACACCGTGTTCACGTTCGACGCGGGCCGGGAGATCTACGAACTCATCGACCCCGAAGGACAACGCTGGGTCATGCAGACCTGGAGCCAGATCTTCGACCCGGCGCTGGACCTCGCCGACCTCCCAGGGCTTGCGGGCCGGCTCGACCTGCCCGTGGGATGGAGGTACCAACCGCGCGTTCCGACCAGCCCGTTACGGGTCGACACCACCACGTGCAGCGCCCATGTGATCCAGGACGAGCTCGCCAACAGCTACTCGTTGCAAACCGGCTGAAGGTCAGAACTTGTAGCCGATGGCACGCAACAGGTCACGACGTGCAGTCACGTCATCATCGGTTTCCACGCCAAGGGGCGGCTCTCCGTCGACCACGCCGACGACGCTACGGCCCCGCTGGGTCACCGCGACCAAGACGTCGACCGGATTCGCCGTTGCGCAGAAGATCGTGCAGACCTCGGGCACCGCCTTGATCGGGTTGAGGACATTGACCGGAAAGCCCTCGCGCATGGCGATCACGAAACAGTGCCCGGCGCCGATCGCCAATGCGTTGCGTGTCGCGAGCTCTACGAGTTCGGGATCGTTGCCGCTACGGCGAACCAACCGGGGTCCGGAGGCTTCGCAGAAGGCCAGCCCGAACCGCAGCGTCCCGCCGACCCCGATCAGCGCCTCGTGCAGGTCTTCGACCGTCTTGATGAAGTGCGCCTGCCCGATCACGACGTTCAGGTCGTCCGGCTTGTCGACGGTTACGACATCCCAGGAAAGCGAGGGCGTTGTCATATACCCATGCTGCCACCGGGACGCGCGTGAACAGTAGCAAAAGCCCCCGAAAATTGCCGATTTCGGGGGCTTCTGCCTCCTCTTGCGCAAAGACTTACAGGTACTGGCCCAGATTCGACTCGGTGTCGATGGCCCGCGATGCGCTCGACGACTTGCCGGTGACCAGCGTGCGGATGTAAACGATCCGCTCACCCTTCTTGCCCGAAATCCGCGCCCAGTCATCGGGATTGGTCGTGTTGGGCAGGTCTTCGTTCTCGGCGAACTCGTCGACGATCGAGTCGAGCAGATGCTGAATGCGCAGACCGGGCTGACCGGTCTCCAGCACCGCCTTGATCGCATTCTTCTTCGCCCGGTCGACGACGTTCTGGATCATCGCCCCGGAGTTGAAGTCCTTGAAATACATGACTTCCTTGTCACCATTGGCGTAGGTGACCTCAAGGAACCGGTTGTCGTCGATCTCGGAGTACATCCGGTCGACAACCTTCTCCCGCATCGCTGCGAGGCAGGCGCCGCGGTCGCCACCGAACTCGGCGAGATCG
This sequence comes from Mycobacterium sp., assembly GCA_035634855.1. Taxonomy (GTDB): domain Bacteria; phylum Actinomycetota; class Actinomycetes; order Mycobacteriales; family Mycobacteriaceae; genus Mycobacterium. The sequence continues at coordinate 3,521 of DASQCE010000531.1, read as the reverse complement.
TCGGCATGCACCGGCAGTACCTCGGTCAGGTACTTCGAGAAGATGTCCTGTGCCGCTTCGGCATCCGGCCGCTCGATCTTGATCTTGACGTCCAGGCGGCCGGGCCGCAGGATCGCCGGGTCGATCATGTCCTCGCGGTTGGAGGCGCCGATCACGATGACGTTCTCCAGACCCTCCACACCGTCGATCTCGGAGAGCAGCTGCGGGACGACTGTGGTTTCCACGTCCGAGCTGACACCGGTGCCGCGGGTACGGAAGATCGAGTCCATCTCGTCGAAGAACACGATCACCGGCGTGCCTTCGGACGCCTTCTCACGGGCTCGCTGGAAGATCAGCCGGATGTGGCGTTCGGTCTCGCCGACGAATTTGTTCAGCAGCTCCGGGCCCTTGATGTTGAGGAAGTAGGACTTCGCCTCCCGGGCGTCGTCACCACGGACCTCGGCCATCTTCTTGGCCAGCGAGTTGGCCACGGCCTTCGCGATCAGGGTCTTACCGCAGCCGGGCGGGCCGTAGAGCAGCACGCCCTTCGGCGGGCGCAGCGAGTACTCGCGGTAGAGCTCCTTGTGCAGGAACGGCAGTTCGACTGCGTCGCGGATCTGCTCGATCTGCCTGCCGAGGCCGCCGATGTCGTTGTAGCTGACGTCAGGCACCTCTTCGAGCACCAGATCTTCGACCTCAGCCTTGGGGATGCGCTCGAATGCGTACCCGGCCTTGGTGTCGACGAGCAGCGAGTCACCGGGCCGCAGCTTGCGCGGACGCAGATCGTCGTCGACCTCATCGTCGTAGCCGTCCGGCAGATGCTCGGCGGCCACCAACGGCTCGGCCAGCCAGACGATGCGCTCCTCGTCGGCGTGGCCGACCACGAGCGCGCGGTGTCCGTCGGACAGGATCTCGCGCAGGGTGCTGATCTCGCCGACGGCCTCGAAGTTGCCTGCCTCGACGACGGTCAACGCCTCGTTGAGACGCACGGTCTGACCCTGCTTCAGCGACTTGGTGTCGATGTTCGGCGAGCACGTCAGGCGCATCTTGCGGCCGGAGGTGAATACGTCGACGGTGTCGTCTTCTTGCACGGAAAGGAGGACGCCATAACCGCTCGGCGGCTGACCCAGCCGGTCAACCTCCTCGCGAAGCGCCAGCAACTGCTGACGGGCCTCCTTGAGGGTTTCCATCAGCTTGGCGTTACGGGCCGCCAGTGAGTCAATCCGCGCCTCGAGCTGATGCACATCGCGGGCGCTGCGCAGTCCGCTTTGCGGACCTACCGCGTTCTCCAGCTGCTCGCGCAGTAGCGCGGCTTCTCGACGCAGCTCCTCTAACTCGGCTGCATCATCGCTGGACATCGATGTTCCGAACGCTTCAGAACGCTCTGACTCATTCATGTTGCGCCCCTTCCCGCACCGGGAGTTGGTGCAGTAACAACATCAAAGCTACCGGCGATTCAGCCTTTGTGTGCGGTGTAGGAATTCGACACACCAGCAACACTGTTAACCTCTCTGGTGAGTTGGGCCGATCGAAAGGACAATCGTGACCCTGAAAATCCTGGTTACCGGCGTGGCAGCGGCCGCCCTGGTGGGCGGTGCGGCAGCAGGTGTGACTTCCATTGCATTCTCCGCCGGGTCGTCGGCCCCGGCCGCCGTTGCCGTGCAACCGGTCGTGTGGGACATCCCGATGCCGCAGGCGCCGGCGGCGCAACTGGAGGCTCCGCTGCTGCAGACCCTGCAGGCCCTCGCCGGTGGCGGCTCGTTCGCCGGCAAGGCGTCCTACATTCAGGGCGGCATCGGCAGGATCGAAGGCATCGCCGCCGACCGGGCTTACAACCGGGCCGCGGCAGAGGGCAAATTCCCGTTGACCTTCAACGTCGCCAACATCGACGACGCGGGCGGGGTGGTCAGCGCGGACGTCACCGCAACGTCTGCTCTTGGCACAACCGCCAGCCAGAACGTCCAGTTCGTGCCCGGCCCGAGCCCAAGCGGCTGGCAGATATCGAAGGAGTCCGCTTTGTCGTTGCTCTCGGCGGCCGGCTGATCAACCGAGTGCGTCGCACATTTGCCGCAGTCCTGGGCGCCGTCACGATAGTGGCGGCGCTCGGGCTTAGCGGCTGTAGCGACGACACGAGTTCCACATCAAGTCCGACTCCGTTTCCGCAGAGTCCGCCCCCGACCGTTACGCCGTCGCCGACCGACACCGGGGCACCCTTGCCGCCACCGGCCACGCTGAGCGACTTAATGGGCCGGCTGGCCGACCCAAACATCCCGAGCTCCGACAAGGTCGGCCTCGTCCAGTACGGCACACCGGCCGACGCGGCGGCACTGGACAGGTTCGCCAAGGCGCTACACGACAGCGGGTACGTGCCGTTGACCTTCGAGGCCACCGATCCAACGTGGGCGCAGGACCAACCGGGCAACGTCATCGCCAACATCACCATCAAGGCCGCCGACAAGGATTTGCAGTTCCCGATGGAGTTCAGCCCGCAACAGGACTCGTGGCAGCTGACCAGGCAGACCGCGGACTTGCTGCTTCAAATGGGCCAACAGCCGACCGCCACGCCGACCCGCTGAGCCGGCGTGTGGATCGGCTGGCTCGAGTTCGATCTGCTGCTCGGTGACGTGCACTCGCTGAAGCAGAAGCGCTCTGCCATCCGACCGTTAATCGCCGAGTTGCAACGCAAATTCGCGGTGTCTGCCGCCGAGACCGGAGCTCAAGACCTGCACCGCCGTGCGAACGTCGGTATCGCGGTGGTGTCAGTCGATCGAGGGCATGTCGTCGACGTGCTCGACGCGGCCGAGCGATTGGTGGCATCGCGGCCGGAGATGAAATTGCTTTCGGCACGCCGCGGACTGAGGCGCAGCAGCGACGACTAGACACGTCAGCCGAGCTGACAAATCAAACGCTGCCGCCGAGCTGACGCTTGCGCCGCAACGGCATCGGCGCGACGGCCCCGGGCGCCAATTTGCGCACGCTGATCAGAAAGGCCGTGTGCCCGCGCATCGTGTGTTGTGGGCGCACCGCGAGGCCGACCACATGCCAACCCCTCTGCATGCTCTCCCAGGCGCGCGGCTCGGTCCAGCACTGCTGCTCGCGCAGCGCCTCAACCGTGCGTGACAGCTGCGTGACGGTCGCCACGTAGATCATCAGCACCCCGCCCGCGACGAGCGCGTTGCCGACCACCTCGAGGACGTCCCACGGCGCCAGCATGTCGAGGACGACACGGTCCACCTCGGGGCCCGAGTAGTCGGCGAGATCTGCGGTGACGAGATGCCAGTTGGCAGGGCGCTCGCCGAAGAACGTCTCGACGTTGCGGATGGCGTGCTCCGCGTGGTCGTCGCGAACTTCGTAGGACGTCACCAGTCCGTCGGGGCCGACCGCACGCAGCAGCGAGCACGTCAGCGCACCCGAACCGGCGCCGGCCTCCAGCACCCGCGCGCCGGGGAAGATGTCACCTTCGTGCACGATCTGCGCGGCGTCCTTCGGATAGACCACCTGTGCGCCCCGCGGCATCGACATCACGTAGTCGACCAGCAGCG
>DASQCE010000530.1:0-5888 GCA_035634855.1 Mycobacterium sp. | reverse complement strand
ACGCCGTACCGCTCCATGATCATGCCCTTGGCCTGGCCGATGACGTCGCGGCTGGCCAGCGCACGCTTGAACTGCTCGTCGCGGCGCGCCGCGTTCCACGCCACCGACGAGTGGGCGGCGAAGACCAAGCCGATGTCCCTGGATGCCGGTCCGAATGCATTGGGCTGTTCGGCATAGACGTTCAACGCCCCCATGGTTTCGCCGGCGATGAACATCTGGAACGCCATGATGGACCGAATCGGCGTCTGTTCCAACGCATCCTGGCTGTACCGCGGGAACCGGCCGTCCGTTTCCAGATCCGCGACGTAAATGGTCCTTTCCTCCCACGCCGCGGTCAGGCACGGGCCTTCGCGATGACGTTGCTGAATCTCGTCCAGCAGAATCGGCCACTTGTGCGTAGCGGCGGGGGTGTCGATGTGCTTCGCATTGCGGGTGACGGTGACGCCCGCATACTGTGCGGCCGGAATCTCGACCGCGGCATGCTCTGCCAGCTCCGCGATCACGGTTTCGGAATCTGTGTCCGGCCGGCTGTACAGCTGCTGCACAATCTCCGCGATGCGGAGGTGGACAGCTTCCACCCCGTCTAGGTCTTTCACCATCACCGTCCGATCATCGCCACTGATTAGCTTTCAAGATTACGCGCTGGCCAGCAGGGCTACCACGGATAGCTCCGCCGACTACAGCGCCCGCAAGTAGCGCTCCGTGATCACCCGCTGAGCGACGGATGTGACTGGCGAGCCGAGCCGGCTCCACCACGTCGCGTGCCGCGAGAACGCCGTCACGTCGGCATACACCTCGTCGGTCGCGGGGTTGTAGCGCACGACGAACCGTTCCTCGCCCGATTCGGCGTGGCCCGGTAGCGTCCCGTAGGCGAAGCCGCGCCGGTCGGGTTCGTCGACGACGTAGACGACCCGGCACGGTGCCCGCACGGGGCCGAGGTGGACGATCACGTCCGACCCCGCCGCGGCGACTCCGGTCGCCGCCTCCACTCGCAGACCGGCGCCGCGCAGCATGCCCCACCGCATGCCCTTGCCAGCGGCGTCCTCGAACCGGCGCCGTCCGCGCCCAATGGCCGCCGACTTCTGCACGTGGTGATATCCGGGCGGCAACGGCCCCGCTGTGGCACCCACTTCGGCGTACGTCAGTGGCAGCGCGGCCAGGTTGCTCAGCTTCATCCCGCCAGCTTGTCATCGTCGGCGTACGGTCGGAAAAATGACCACGCAAAGCGCCGCTCAAGGATCGGGAACATTCGGCATCGGCAAGGACCTCGCGGTGAACCGCCTGGGATTCGGCGCCATGCGCCTAACCGGAAAAGGTGTCTGGGGACCGCCCGACGACCGCGACGAATGCATCCGCGTCCTGCGCCGCGCCGTCGAACTTGGCGTCAACTTCATCGACACCGCCAACTCTTACGGCCCGTATGTGTCCGAGAAACTCATCCGCGAAGCCCTGCACCCGTATGACGGCGTCGTGGTCGCGACGAAAGCCGGACTTCTGCGCACCGGGCCCGACGTCTGGCCGGTTCTGGGCTTTCCGGCCTACCTGCGTCAGGAATGCGAGATGAGCCTGCGCCGTCTCGGCGTGGACACCATCGATCTGTTCCAGCTCCACCGCATCGACGACAAGTTCCCAGCCGAGGACCAGATCGGCGAGCTCGTCGCGCTGCAGCAGGAAGGCAAGATCCGCCATATCGGCCTGTCCGAGGTGGACGTCGACCAGCTAAAGGCCGCCCAGAAGACCGCGACCATCGTGTCGGTGCAGAACATGTACAACATCACCGTTCGCTCCGCCGAGCCCGTGCTCGAGGCGTGCGAAGCGCAGGGCATCGGGTTCATCCCGTGGTTCCCGTTGGCGGCAGGTCCGCTTGCCGCACCAGGCGGGCCGCTGCAGCGCATCGCCGATGACCACCACGCCACCCCGTCCCAGCTGGCGCTGGCGTGGCTGTTGAAGCGCTCGCCGGTGATGCTGCCGATTCCCGGGACGTCGAAGGTCGCGCATTTGGAGGAGAATGTCGCCGCCGCGGGAATCGAGTTGACCGACGAGGAGTTCGAGACCCTGAGCAAAGCCGGGTCCGCCAGCGGGTGAGCTAGGCAATACGGTGACCGGGTGGCCACCGAATTCGCAGAGGAGCATCGCGGCGGGGATTTCAGCCCGATTGAGCCCACCGCCCGCGGCGGACGCGACTACGGCCGGTTCGTCGAGGCCGTCCGGACAATGCAGGACCATGCCCGCGCGGCCGATGCGCCCGACGAGGTGATCACCCAAGCCGCCGATCTGCTCGAGGCCGCGTCCAAGTTGCTGGCGCCCTATGACGCCGACGAGTGGTCGTCGCCGTCGGGCCGCCGCATGGACCTGCCCAACCGGGGCAGCGTGTTGGGCATTCCGGCGGACTATCACAAGACCGACGACGGCCGCGTCGGCGGTACCGCGCAGTTCCGCCGCTTCCACCTTGGCCGCAACGGCGCCGTGCACGGCGGCTGCATCGCGCAGCTATTCGACTCGCTGCTCGGCTACACCGCCTTCAGGCTCACGCGCAGCCTCTACCAGCGCACCGCGTTTTTGCATGTTGACTACCGGAAGATCGTGCCGATCGAGACGAAACTGCAGGTCGACGCCGGTGTGGATCATGTCGACGGCCGCAAGATGTTCATCGCGGGACGGTTGCTCGACGGGGAGGTCGTGCTGGCCGAAGCCAACGCGCTGTTCGTCAAGCTGAACCCGGGGCAGCCGTGAAGCGTCGCTGGGCGCGCTGGCGCGACCGGCTGCGGGACAGCCCCGCCGCCGAGTTCGGCTACCGCATCGTGGTCGCTGTCATCGGCTTGGCGGTGCTCGGCGTCGGCATCCTTGCGATCCCATACCCGGGGCCGGGCTGGGCCATCGTGTTCGTCGGGCTCGCGATCCTGGCCACCGAATTCGACTGGGCGCGGCGGCTGCTGGCCCACACGCGCAAGCGCTACGACAAGGTGATGGCGTGGTTCAAGCGGCAGGGTCCGTGGGTCAAGACGCTGGGCGCGGGGTTCACGGCGGCCGTCGTGGTCGCGACGCTGTGGTTGCTCGGCGTGCTCGGTTGGTCCGCGGAGCTCGTCGGCGTCGAACACGAGTGGCTGAACAGCCCTATTGGCCTGGGAGCATGACCACCCGCACCGATAGCATGGTCGCGTTCAGTGCGGACCCGCACACCGCCCGTATCACCGAAAGTTTGGAGAGTCACCGATGAGCGCGCCCGCCAGCCCCACCCCGGCAGCCCCGATCCGGGTCGCTGGCGGGACCACCGCCGGGGCGGCGGTCCGCGACGCGGGCCTGCCGAGCCGGGGCGCCAACGACGCGGTTGTCGTCGTGCGCGACGCCGACGGCCGGCTGCGCGACCTGTCCTGGACGCCGGACAGCGACGTCGAGGTAACGCCCGTCGGCGCCAACACCAACGACGGCCGCAGCGTGATCAGGCACTCGGCCGCGCACGTGCTTGCGCAGGCGGTGCAGGGCATGTTCCCGGAGGCCAAGCTCGGCATCGGGCCGCCCATCACCGACGGCTTCTACTACGACTTCGACGTGCCGCGCGCGTTCACGCCGGAGGATCTGGCGGCGCTGGAGAAGCGGATGCGCCAGATCGTCAAGGAAGGCCAGCTGTTCTCGAGGCGCGTCTACGAGTCCAAAGATGAAGCGCGCGAAGAGCTCGCGAATGAGCCGTACAAGCTCGAACTCGTCGACGACAAGTCCGGCGACCCCGAGGTTATGGAGGTCGGTGGCGACGAGCTCACCGCCTACGACAACCTCAATCCCCGTACCCGCGAACGGGAATGGGGCGATCTGTGTCGCGGCCCGCACATTCCGACGACGCGTTACATTCCGGCGTTCAAGCTGACCCGCAGCTCGGCCGCGTACTGGCGGGGCGACCAGAACAACGCCAGCCTGCAGCGCATCTACGGCACCGCGTGGGAGTCGCAGGAGGCGCTGGAGGCGCACCTCGAGTTGATCGAGGAGGCGCAGCGCCGTGATCACCGCAAGCTCGGCGCCGAGCTCGACCTGTTCAGCTTTCCCGACGAAATCGGTTCTGGCTTGGTGGTTTTCCACCCCAAGGGTGGCATCGTGCGCCGTGAACTCGAGGACTACTCGCGGCGCAAGCACATCGAAGCTGGCTACCAGTTCGTCAACAGCCCGCACATCACCAAGGCGCAACTGTTCCAGATCTCCGGGCATCTGGACTGGTACGCCGACGGCATGTTCCCGCCGATGCACCTCGACGCCGAATACAACGAGGACGGCACGGTGCGTAAGCCCGGGCAGGACTACTACCTCAAACCGATGAACTGCCCGATGCACTGCCTGATTTACCGGTCACGCGGGCGTTCATACCGCGAACTCCCGTTGCGGCTCTTCGAATTCGGCACGGTCTACCGCTACGAGTTGTCCGGCGTGGTGCACGGTCTGACCCGTGCGCGCGGATTCACCATGGACGACTCGCACATCTACTGCACCCGCGATCAGATGCGCGACGAACTCTCGTCGCTGCTGCGGTTCGTGCTCGACCTGCTCGGGGACTACGGCTTGGAAGACTTCTACCTCGAGTTGTCCACCAAGGACCCGGACAAGTTCGTCGGCTCCGACGAGGTCTGGGAGGAGGCCACCGACACGCTGGCCGAAGTTGCAGCGGCGTCGGGGCTGGAACTGGTGCCCGACCCGGGCGGCGCGGCGTTCTACGGCCCCAAGATCTCGGTGCAGGCCCGTGACGCACTGGGCCGCAGTTGGCAGATGTCGACGATCCAGCTGGACTTCAATTTCCCGGAGCGCTTCGAGCTGGAATACACCGCCGCCGATGGCAGCAGGCAGCGGCCGGTGATGATCCACCGTGCGCTGTTCGGCTCGATCGAACGGTTTTTCGGCATCCTCACCGAGCACTACGCGGGCGCGTTCCCGGCCTGGCTTTCACCGGTGCAGGTGGTCGGCATCCCGGTGTCCGACGATCACATTCCGTACCTCAACGGCCTTGCCACGCAACTGAAGATGCACGGGGTCCGGGCCGAGGTGGACGCCAGCGACGATCGCATGGCAAAGAAGATCGTCAACCACACCAATCAAAAGGTGCCGTTCATGCTCGTGGCCGGCGACCGGGACGTCGAGGCCAACGCCGTGAGCTTCCGCTTCGGCGATCGCACCCAGCTCAACGGCGTACCGCGCGACGAGGCCGTCGCCGCAATCGTCGAGTGGCTCGCGAGTCGCGAAAACGCTGCTCCCACAGCCGAACTGCTCAAGGTGGGCACCGGGACGTGACGACGGATCCGGACGACCGCACGATCGTCGACCACGGTGTCGGTGAGCCAGACCACTTGCAGCGACTGTGGACCCCGCACCGGATGACCTACATCGCCGAGGCGCCGATGAAGGACGGGTCCGCGGCGTCAACCCAACCGTTCACCGACATCCCGACGCTCTCCGACGAGGACGGCCTTGTGGTGGCGCGCGGCGAATCGGTGTACATCGTGCTCAACCTTTATCCGTACAATCCCGGACACTCGATGGTGGTGCCGTATCGACGGGTCGCCGAGCTCGAAGACCTTACCGTCGAGGAGAGCGCCGAGCTGATGGCGTTCACCCAGAAGGTGATTCGCGTCATCAAGGCGGTGTCGCGCCCGCATGGATTCAACGTCGGGCTGAACCTCGGCACTTCGGCCGGCGGGTCCCTGGCCGACCATCTGCACTTGCACGTGGTGCCGCGCTGGAGCGGCGACGCGAACTTCATCACGATCATCGGCGGCTCGAAGATCGTCCCCCAGCTGTTGCGTGAGACGCGGGAACTGCTGGCGACCGAATGGGCGAAGCAGCGGTGAGCAACTTCTACCTGATGACTCGCGCGGCCTACGTCAAATTGTCCCGGCCGGTCGCGAAGGCCG
>DASQCE010000529.1:0-9907 GCA_035634855.1 Mycobacterium sp. | reverse complement strand
TGTCCCGGGAAGCCGCCGCGAAACTCGCCGAAACCTAACCGGATTGAGAGGACGCCGTGCCGGGAGCGAAACCGTACGGGCAACTGCAGTACAAACAAATCAACGGCAAGCGGATGGCCTACATCGACGAAGGTCAGGGCTCCGAAGACTGGACGATCGTCTTGCAGCACGGCAATCCGACGTCGTCGTATCTATGGCGCAATGTCATGCCGCATCTAGAGGGCTTGGGCCGACTCGTTGCGTGCGACCTGATCGGCATGGGCGGCTCCGATAAGCTCGACGACTCCGGTCCCGATCGTTACCACTACGCCGAACAGCGTGAGTACCTGTTTGCGCTGTGGGACGAACTCGACCTCGGTGATCGGGTGATACTCGTTCTGCACGACTGGGGTTCGGCGCTCGGGTTCGACTGGGCCAACCAGCACCGCGACCGGGTGGCGGGCATCGCGTATATGGAGGCGATCACGATGCCGATCGATTGGTCGGACTTCCCCGGTCCCATGCGCAACATCTTCCAGGGCTTCCGCTCCCCCGAGGGCGAGTCAATGGCGTTGGACCAGAACGTCTTCGTCGAGCGGGTCCTGCCTGCGTCCGTCCGGCGCACGCTCACCGACGAGGAGATGAACCACTACCGCAAACCGTTCCGCAACCCCGGCGAAGATCGCAGGCCGACGCTGTCGTGGCCGCGCAACATCCCGATTGAGGGCGAGCCCGCCGACGTCGTCGCCACCGTCGAGGAGTATGGCGCGTGGCTGGCGCAAAGCGATGTCCCCAAACTGTTCATCAAAGGCGAGCCCGGTGCGCTCATCCGCGGCCGCGCCCTGGACTTCGTCCGTACCTGGCCCAACCAGACGGAAGTCAGCGTGCCCGGTGTCCATTTCATCCAGGAGGACAGCGCCGACGAAATCGGCGCGGCCGTCGCGGCGTTCGTGCGGGCGGTGCGTGCGTCCGGCTGAGCCCGCATTGGCCGTGGTATACAGTTTCCGCCCGTGACGGAACTTCTGTTCTCGTACGGCACGCTGCGCCAGCCCGACGTGCAACGGGCCACGTTCCGCCGCGAGATCGACGGCAGGCCCGACGCGATCGTGGGCTACCACCTGGATTACGTCACCATCACCGATCCGCATGTGATCGCCACCAGTGGCAGCGATCGCCATCCGATCCTCAAGCCGACGGACCGTGCAGACGCCGCGGTCGAGGGCATGGTGTTCGAAATCAGCGAGGCGGACCTCGCCGCCGCCGACGAGTACGAGGTCGACGACTACCGGCGCATCACCGTGCCGCTCCGGTCAGGCGGCGACGCGTGGGTCTACGTCTTCGCGGGCTGATTCACCACTGCGACAGCTGGCACTGCAGGTTGTACGGAGCGTCCTGCTGCACGACCACCTGACCGTCGACCGCGATCTCGCAGTGAGGATTCGGGGCGGCCTGCCCGCCGTGCGTGGTGCTGCTCACGGTCAGGATCGCCCACTGCGGATCCGCGAGCGTGGTCTCGAACACCCATGGCGCGCCGGCCGCCACGTTGACCGTCTCTCTCTTCACGTACGCGTACGCGTCGGCGTTATAGGCCGCCTTGCTCGGAGGTTGAGTCGTCAGATAGAAGAGGTCGAAATCCGAAGCGCCTGCGGCCGTGAGCGTATACCGCACCTGGTGGCCCGCAGGATCGGCGCTCGACGTGCCATGACTTACCGCAATAGCGGCAGCTGCCACCGCCAATGCCGCCCCGGCCCTGGCTGTCGTTGTTCGCATGTCCGTCACATCGCCGCACGGTACCTGATCGTTACAGCTACGACATGTCCGCTGACCACATCGTCAATACGAACGTCGCCTTACAAGTTTGCTCACACCGGGAACACGCCGGTCATGGATAGAAAGTAAGTCGGTCTTTGTTTCGCTGCATGACACAAGAGCTAAGCAGGGAGCCGCTGAACGAGATCGTTCCGGCAGACCTCGACACGATGACCGCCACCAAGCAAACCTTGGAGGATTACACGCTGCGTTTTGCACCGCGCAGTTCACCGGAAATGGTCGACCCGGGTCGTCGGCATTTCCGCGCTGGGGCTTCCCCCTTAACTATGCTCGCTACAACATCGATCTCGACCTTGTCACCCGAGGTAGCGGATTCGGCTGCTACGGCTCGGTGGACAGCAAAGTGATATTCGCGACGTTCACGTTCGCCCTCGAGCGCACCAGAGAGGCCCTCCCCTTGTGGGGAGGGCCTCTGCGCTGGGACTATCAGCGGTGGTAACCGGGCTGCAGGTTTTCGACGTGCCACACGCCGTGATGTCCGTGCCAGCCCGGCTGCGCCTCGGGGGCCGGGTGGGCCCTCAACTCCGGTGAATGGGAGTTACCGGGGCCGTGCGGTTCGGTCGGGGTGGCCGCGTTGGCCATGCCCGCCAGTCCGAGGGCGGCGCCGCCGATGATGCCGGCCGAGACGATCGGCAACGCGATGTAGCGACCGAAAGTGCGGGTGATGTTGGTAGTCATTTTCTTGAATCCTCCTGTGTGAGTTGGTTTGTCGTCTTGTGTGCCGCGTTGTTCCGGCGATGACTCAAGAGTGCCGCGCCGCGGCAGCGGTGTATGTCCGGCGATCGGAGGGTGAGGGGATGAATCCCGTGTCCCCCGATTGGCGGATGACCCAGATTCTGTGACGTGGCTCACACCGGTGAAGCAATCCGCGCGGCGCAACGTTCTGCCAGTAGTGACTCAACTCAGTCGACGCTCGGTGCTGCTCGGTGTCGGGGTGGTGGGCGCGTTCTTGGCCGTTGATGTCGGTGCAGTTGCCTATGCGAACAAGTGGATCGGCGCGGGCGGCGCATTGAGGCCAGGGACGTTTATGGAGGGGTTTCGCTCGGTGTTCGGCTTCCATCCAGGATTCCGGCGGAACCATGCCAAGGGCGTCGCGGTCACCGGCTACTTCGTCAGCAACGGCAACGGCCGGGAACTGTCAAAAGCGGCAGTCCTCGCACCCGGCCGGACCCCGGTCATCGGGCGGTTCTCGCTCTCGGGCGGTCACCCCGGCATGGCCGACACACCCGGCGCTGCGCGCAGCCTTGCGCTAGCGTTCGCATTCGGCGAGGCCACGCAATGGCGCACGGCGATGCTGAACCTTCCGGTGTTCCCTGATAGCTCCCCACAGGGCTTCTATGACCGGCTCCTAGCGTCGAAAGTCGATCCTGCGACAGGCAAGCCGGACCCCGCCGCGATGTCGGCATTCCTGACCGCCCACCCGGAGACGGCAGCCGCCATGGCGGTCATCAAGCAGCATCCACCGACACCCGGCTTTGCCGACAGCACCTTCTGGGGTCTGAACACTTTCTTCTTCGTCAACGAGGCCGGCGTCCGTACACCAGTGCGGTGGGCGTTCGTCCCGATGCAGCCGGCACTTCCTGCGGGCATCGGGACCAATGCGTTGTTCGACTCACTGGTTCGCCAGATGCGCCGCAGCCCGCTGCGATGGCGCTTGATGCTGACCGTCGGCAGCGCAGGCGATCCTTTGCTCGACGCCACCTTGCCGTGGCCGGCCGACCGACGCACCATCGACGCCGGGCTGCTCACCTTGACGAATATCGAGACGGAAGCGCCCGGCAATGCCCGCGATGTCAACTTTGATCCTTTGGTGCTGCCGGACGGCATCGAGCCGTCGGACGATCCGTTGTTGAGCGCGCGATCGGCCGTTTACGCGGCGTCCTATCGCGCGCGGACGGGTGAACCGAAATCGCCGTCCGCGGTGCAGGTCGATGAGGTTGCGCCATGACCGCGCCGGCGCGGTACCCCGTACGGACGCGCATCCTCCACTGGCTCACTGCAGTACTCGTCTTCAGCGCGCTGTTCATCGGGTTCGTAATGGTGACCTCGCTCGGCTCGTATGCGTCGCTGCGCGTTGTCCACATGACGCTCGGCGTGGTGGTTCTCGCCATCGTGGTGGTGCGGGCCGCCAACAGGTTCACCCACCGCGTGCCGAAACTGCCGGACACCGTCGGCTGGGTGGAACACAAGCTCGTGGTGGGTTCCGAGTTGACGCTGTACGCAGTGATGCTGGCCCAGCCGCTAGTCGGCTGGGCGATGGTGTCGGCGTCCGGCAGGCCGGCTGTCGTCTTCGGGTTCTTGGCTCTGCCACCCATTGCGCCGTTCGATTCCGACCTGTACTTCGTCCTCCGCCAGACTCATTCGCTGTTGGCTTACGCATTGGTGGCCGTTATTGCCGCGCATGTCAGCGGGGTACTGCTGCACACGTTGACGCTTCGGGACGGCATGCTGTCACGGATGACGGTCGGGCTTCGACGGCAACCACCACGCCGGCGACAGACCGTGTCTTCGGCCGACACGCCGCCCAACTCTGCGAATTTGCGGACGCTCGCGCCCGCTGCCGTGCACCCTGCAATACGTGAATGCACCAGCCCCGCCCCGAACACTCGCCGACACGGGTGGACTGGTAATCACGGATGACGGCCGTCGCGCGCTGGTCTTCGACCGCTGCACGGGTGCGTTGACGGTGCTGGCGTTCGTGCTCGGCGTGGCCGCCGTCGTCGTCGGCGGTTTCGGTGCTGTCGCGCTCGTCGCCGACGTTCCCTCACGGGCTCTGGGCGCGGTGTTCCTGGCCGTCGGCCTTTCCTTCGCGGCGGTGACCTACGCCGTGGTGCGCAAGTTTCGCAGCATCCATCTGCTCGAGACGTAGCGCGCCCCGGTCGTACAACCGCTGGTAGGCGACCGTGTTGTTCGACCGCAACCAGGTGCCGACGACGTTGCCGACGCTGGCCGGATCCCATGTGTAATGCTCCTCGAGCGCGATCAACGCCCTGGCACCTCCGCGGTCGGGTCGGCACAACCATACGCTCGCAGTGGTTACTAGTTTGCCAATGAGCGCAACCAGCACGAGCGACCGCATTTGCACCCATTTTCACGGCGTGTCGCGCACAGACACGGTCGCTCGCGGAAGTTTGGCTACACCCGGCTGAGGCGCGAAAGCACTTCGGCGAGAACGGCATCGACGGGTATATCCACCTGCTCGCCGGTCGCCAGGTTCTTCACACCGACCGTGCCGGCCTCGATGTCACGGTCGCCCGCGACCAGAGCGATCGAGGCGCCCGAGCGGTCCGCGGCCCGCATCGCGCCCTTGACGCCGCGGTCGCCGTAGGCCAAGTCGACGCGCACACCGGCGGCCCGTAGCCGCGCGGCGAGCACGGCCAGCGTCAATTTGGCCTGCTCCCCCAATGGCACACCGAACACGTCGACGCGCGTGGTGCCGCCGACCGTCTTACCCTCGGCCTTCAACGCCAACAGCGTCCGATCGACACCGAGGCCAAAGCCGATGCCGGACAGGTCTTTTCCGCCGAGCTCACGCATCAGTCCGTCGTAGCGGCCGCCGCCGCCGATACCCGACTGGGCGCCCAGCCCGTCGTGTACGAACTCGAACGTCGTCTTCGTGTAGTAATCCAGCCCACGTACCATCCGCGGGTTGATCGCATAGGGCACGCCCAACGCATCGAGATGCGCGAGCACCGTGTCGAAGTGCTGCTTGGCCACATCGGACAGGTGATCCAACATCACCGGCGCGTCGGCCGTCATCTCGCGCATCTTGGGGCGCTTGTCGTCGAGCACCCGTAGCGGGTTCAACCGAACGCGTCGCTGGGTTTCTTCGTCCAGGTCGAGCTTGAACAGGAAGTCCTGCAACAGTTCCCGGTACTGGGGCCGACAGCTGTCGTCGCCCAGCGAGGTCATCTCCAACCGGAACCCGTCGAGTCCCAGCGAGCGGAAACCGGCGTCGGCGATGGCGATCACTTCGGCGTCCAGCGCCGGGTCGTCGACTCCGATCGCCTCGACCCCGACCTGCTGCAGTTGCCGGTAGCGGCCTGCCTGCGGGCGCTCGTACCGGAAGAACGGCCCCGCGTAACAGAGCTTCACGGGCAGCGGCCCGCGGTCGAGGCCGTGCTCGATCACCGCACGCATCACACCCGCGGTGCCCTCCGGGCGCAGTGTCACCGAGCGGTCGCCGCGATCGGCGAACGTGTACATCTCCTTCGACACCACGTCGGTGGACTCCCCCACGCCGCGGGCGAACAGTGCGGTGTCTTCGAAAATGGGCAGTTCGATGTCGCCGTAGCCGGCACGCCGGGCGGCGTCGAGCAGGCCGTCGCGCACGCCGACGAACTGAACCGAGTCGGGCGGCAGGTAATCCGGGACGCCCTTGGGCGCCTGAAATTCGGTCACTAGGTCAAGCCTTCGAGGAACGGGTTGGTGCGGCGTTCGAAGCCGATCGTGGTCTTTTCGCCGTGTCCCGGTAGTACCACGGTGTCGTCGTCGAGCACCAACAGTTTTGTCACGATCGAGCCGAGCAGGTCGCGGCCGCTTCCGCCCGGCAGATCGGTGCGGCCCACCGATTGACGGAACAAGGTGTCGCCGCTGAAGACGACCTCCTCCGGGCCATCGGACACCCGGAACACGACTGAGCCGCGGGTGTGTCCAGGCGTGTGGTCGATGGTCACCGTCACGTCGCCCACATCTACCTTGTCGCCGTCGCGGTCCAGTTCAACGACCTGTTGGGGTTCGCGGAAGAGCGCGCCGAACGCGATCTGGGCCAGCCGGGGCCCGAAGTCCTTGATCGGATCGGTCAGCATGAACCGGTCCTCGGGGTGGATGTAGGCCGGGCAGCCGTACATGTCGGCCACCTTCTGCGCCGACCAGATGTGGTCGACGTGCCCGTGCGTCAGCAGCACCGCCGCCGGCGTGAGGTGGTTCTCGTCGAGGATCTGACGCAGCGGTCCCATTGCCCGTTGGCCCGGGTCGACGATGATCGCGTCGGCTCCGGTTCGCTTGGCCAGCACGTAACAATTGCACGCCAGCATGCCCGCCGGGAATCCGGTGATCAACACGGCGTCCAGTGTCCCATTCCCAGTTGACGAGGGTCGCGGCCCCCGTATTCAGCAACGCCTGGCACACTCGTTGCCGACCACCCGATCATGAGGAGGACAGCGGCGGTGCCGACCAACGAACAACGGCGTGCAACAGCGAAGCGCAAACTCGAGCGGCAGCTCGAGCGCCGGGCAGCGAAGGAACGCAAGCGCCGCATCTACACGATCGTCGGTTCCAGCGTGGCCGCGCTCATCGTGATCGGCGCCATTGTGGCTACAGTCGTCATCACCAACCGCGACTCGGGCAGCCAGACAGCGTCAGCGGCCACGTCCACCACACCGGCCTCCGCCACCAGCTCCGCCCCGTCGGCGTCAGGACAGCTGCCCGCCTTCGCAGCTCCGGCCGGCCTGGGCGCCAACTGCCAGTACCCGCCGTCGACCGGGGAGAAGGCGAGCAAGCAGAACAACCCACCCCACACCGGCAAGGTCCCGACCGACCCGCCGCAGGTCAGCGCCAGCATGACGACGAACCAGGGCAACATCGGGCTGCAGCTCGACAACGCCAAGTCACCGTGCACGGTCAACAGCTTCGCCAGCCTGGCCCAACAGGGCTTCTTCAACGACACGCCCTGCCACCGGCTGACCACCTCCGAGGGGCTGGCGGTGCTGCAGTGCGGCGACCCGACGGGCCAGGGCACCGGCGGGCCGGGATACCAGTTCGACAACGAGTACCCGACCAACCAGTTCCAGCCCGACGACCCCGCGCTGCAGGAGCCGGTGGTGTATCCGCGCGGCACACTGGCGATGGCCAACGCGGGCCCTGGCACCAATGGCAGTCAGTTCTTCCTGGTGTACAAGGATTCGCACCTGCCGCCGAACTACACGGTGTTCGGCACCATCGACCAGACCGGCCTGGCGACGCTGGACAAGATCGCCGCGGCCGGCACGGCTGATGGAAGCCAGGACGGCAAGCCGAAGGACGACGTCCAGGTCAAGTCGATCCAGCTCGACTGACTCAGCGATGACCACCCCGCCGCCGCCGTACGGCGCGTATCCGCCGCCGGGCCCGTATGCGGGGTACTACGGCTATCCGGGCTATCCGCAGCCGCAGCCGACCAATTCACTGGCCATCGTGTCGCTGGTGTGCGCGTTCCTGTTCGCACCGCTGGGCATCATCTTCGGCCACATCTCGCTGTCGCAGATCAAGAAGACCGGCGAGGAGGGCCGCGGGCTGGCCGTCGCGGGGCTGGTCATCAGCTACCTGATCACGGTCCTCACGATCCTGGTGGTGGTACTGAGTGTCGTGTTCATCGTCAAGGTCGCCAATGACCTCGAGTCCCTGGACGGCCTTACCCCGGACTACCCGGACATTACGGCGACCCCGTCGCCGCGGGCCGACAGCAACCTGCCGCCGTTCGACCCGCCGCAGACGTTGGGCTCCAACTGCCAATATCCGGCGACGACGGAAGCCGCGACCAAGCCCGTCAAGCCGCCGCAGAATGGCCGGATCGCGACCGATCCCGCCCTCATCCGCGCGAGCATCACCACCAGTCAGGGCGTCGTCGGGCTGGAGTTGGACAACGGCAAGACGCCGTGCACGGTCAACAACTTCACGAGCCTGGCCAAGCAGGGGTTCTTCGACAACACCAACTGCCACCGGCTGACCACCTCGGCCGAACTCGGCGTGCTGCAGTGCGGCGATCCGACCAGCACCGGCACGGGCGGGCCGGGCTACCGGTTCCCGAATGAGTACCCGACCAACCAGTACCGGCTGATCGATCCCGCATTGAAGACCCCGGTGCTGTATCCGCGCGGCACGCTGGCCATGGCCAACTCCGGGCCCGGCACCAACGGCAGCCAGTTCTTCCTGGTTTACAAGGATTCTCAGCTGCCGCCGACCTACACGGTGTTCGGCACCATCGATGGCCCCGGGCTGATGGCTTTGGACATGGTCGCCGCGGCCGGTGTGGCCGACGGCAGCGACGATGGCAAGCCGACGACGGAAATGACGATCAAGTCAGTACAGATCGGCTAGGCGCGCGAGCTGGATCCACGCGCAAGCTGGGGATCGCGAAAGGCCCTGACACGCCGTCAAATTGGGCCTTTTGCGACTACTCGCGCGCAGTATTACTTGCTGGGTGCGGTCTTGATGTAGAACTGCACGTTTTCACCCTCGACCTTGGTGACCTTCATGTGGGCGGTGTAGTCCTTGCCCTCCGGCCCGGTGAAGTGGCATTCGAACTCTTTACCGACCTCGGCGTCGACGCCCGAAGGGCACTTGACGTCCTTGGGCTTGAAGCCGGTCTGCTTCGACACGAGGTCGACGACTGACTGCGCCGCTCCCTCGGGCTTGATCGTGGAACCACAACCGGCCAACGTCATCGCCAGCGAAGCGACGAGAACCACCAATGCAGTGCGCATCGCCGCAGTATTTCAGATAAAGCAAACAACTACGCAAATTTTGTGCGGACGCTATGCGGCGGAAGTCACGCGATAGACGTCGTATACGCCCTCCACGTTGCGCACCACACTGAGCACGTGGCCGAGGTGCTTCGGGTCGCCCATCTCGAAGGTGAACCGGCTGATGGCGACTCGGTCATTGGACGTCGTCACCGAGGCGGACAGGATGTTGACCTTCTCGTCGGCAAGCACGCGGGTCACGTCCGACAGCAGCCGGTGCCGGTCCAGCGCCTCGACCTGGATGGCCACCAGGAACACCGACGACGGCGACGGGGCCCACTGCACGTCGATGATCCGCTCCGATTGTTGTTGCAGCGACTCGGCATTCGTGCAGTCGGTCCGGTGCACGCTCACGCCGCCGCCGCGGGTGACGAACCCCATGATGTTGTCGCCTGGAACGGGCGTGCAGCACTTGGCCAGCTTCGTCAGCACGCCAGGAGCACCGGGCACCGCGACGCCGACGTCTTCGGTGCTGCGCTGGCGCACCGGCATAGTCGTCGGTGTGGAGCGTTCGGCGAGCTCGTCGGCGGCCTCGTCATCGCCTCCGAGCTGGGCCACCAGCCGCTGCACGACGTGCCGCGCCGAAACGTGGCCCT
>DASQCE010000528.1:0-6711 GCA_035634855.1 Mycobacterium sp. | reverse complement strand
CATCGGGAAGGCGCCGATGACACCGACCGATGCGAGTGTGCCGTCGTCCTTATAGAGCCCCAGCAGCAGCGAGCCGATCGCGTCGTCACCCGACTTGTGCACGCGGTAGCCAGCGACCACGCAGTCGGCGGTCCGCTCGTGCTTGATCTTGAACATGACGCGCTTGTCCGGCTGATAGGCGATCGTCAACGGCTTGGCGATCAGGCCGTCGAGCCCGGCACCCTCGAACTCCTCGAACCAGCGTTGCGCGATCGCCAGATCGGTGGTCGCCGGGGTGACGTGGATCGAGGGCCCAGAGCCGGCCAGTTCGTCGACGAGAGCAGCTCGGCGTTCGGAGAACGGCAGCCCGGTGAAGTCGTCGTCGCCGAGGGCGAGCAGGTCGAAGGCGATCAACGACGCAGGCGTCTGCTCGGCGAGCATGCGTACCCGGGACGCGGCCGGGTGCAGCCGCAGCTGCAGGGCCTCGAAGTCCAGACCGTGCTCGGTGCCGATGACGATCTCCCCGTCGATCACGCAGCGCTCCGGTAGTTCGGCAGTGATCGCCGCAACCAGTTCGGGGAAGTACCGGGTCATCGGCCGTTCATTGCGGCTGCCCAACTCCACCTCGTCGCGGTCACGGAAGCAGATCGTCCGGAACCCGTCCCACTTCGGCTCGTAGGAGGCGCCGGGCGGGATCGAGCGGACCGGTTTGGCCAACATCGGCGACACCGGCGGCATGACGGGCAGCCTCATCGGCTCGGTGTCATGGGTGGTCGGCTTTGAAGAACATCTCGAACTGAATGCCGTCGGGGTCCTTGAATGGCAATACCGCACCGTATTCGCGCTCGGCAATTGGCGAGTGGGTCACGCCGAGCTGTTCGAACCGGGTCAGCCACTCGTCTAGATCGGCGCGCGCGTCGACTTTGAACCCCATGTGATCGAACCCGGTGCGCCGCGGATCGAAGGTTTCGCCCTGATTCGCGTCATGCTGCTGGAACTCGATGACCGCCCGCGACGGCGGGTGCAGTAACAGAATTGCGCGCCACCCATCGCCCGCGACCCGGTCGAGTTCGGTCAGGTCCAGAAGATTCGCCCACCATCGGGCGCTCGCCTCCGCGTCACTTACTGAAAACGAAATGTGCGACACCCTGCTGAAGGTTGGCATGGACCTTCCTTTGTCTCACATCTGGGCGCGAAGCGAGTGTTCAGTTGCGAGTATGTCGTATGCCTGATTCATCATCTGTCGGATGATGTCGGCGGCCGGCGCGGTGCTTCGAACAGCCCCCACACCTTCGCCGGCGGGGTAGACCATCGAGTCCCAATCACCACTGGTTTCGGGCGTGGGCGGCAGCGTTGATCTGATCGGCATGTCGTACGGCATGTTTGCCGAGTGTGGAAACAGTCGTGTTCGGCCGATCGGTCCGTGCTCTTGCGGATCCGCACCGCGAATGCTTGCCTCCGCGCTGAGCACTGCGGGGGTGGCCAGAAGCCGGTATGGCTGGTCTGGCCACTCAGGTCCGAATGCAGTGCTGCGCAATGTCCTACCGGGTGAATCGATGAGTCGACGCTTGTACTCGGGATGGGCGTTGGCTTCCACGGCAGCGACCAAAGCGGTGCCGACCCAGACTCCGTCGGCGCCGGCACACAGTGCAGCGGCTGCGACGGTCCCGTCGGATATGCCGCCGGCCCCCAGCACCAGCATGTCAGGCCACTTGTGACGGATCGTCCGCAAGAGTATGTGCAACGGGATGCGTCCGCGGGCATGGCCACCCGCCTCGCTGCCCTGAGCCACTATCCCGTCGACACCGAGTTCTATTACTGCCGAGGCGATTCCTGGCGATGAGGCTTGCATCCACACGCGTATGCCCGCGGCACGTAGTTTGCCGACCCAGCGGGCCGGCGGTGGATCGTGGTGGAAAACGACCAGCGGGACGTCCAGCTGGACGCATGCGTCGATGTGCTCGTCTGTGCTGGCCGGCCCGAATGCAGTATCGGCGCAGATGAGGTCCACTCCGAACGGCCCGCAAGTCAAAGCGCGCAATCGCTCTACCATCACGATCAGGCTGGCTGCGGGATCGGGGGATGCTCCCAGCACGCCCAATCCGCCGGCATTGGTGACGGCGGCCGCCAGCTGCTCGTGTGCGATGAATCCCATACCCGCTCCGACGAACGGATGCCGGAGGCCGTACTCCCGGGTCAAGCGGGTCTGAAGAGCAGGGACGTCCGGATCAGTGAACGGGTCGGACATGGGTTCTCCTTCAACATGCTCCGATTTGGAGTATCTTCACTATAGTCCGATTCGGAGTACTGTCCACCCATGTCCCGCAGGCAGCTGAGCCCGACGTCCTTCGCGATACTCGGGCTGCTCTCGATCCAGCCGTTCACGACGTATGAACTCGCTCAACAGATGGACCGCACGGTCAGCTGGTTCTGGCCACGGGCGGCGAGCATGATCTACGAAGAGCCGAAGAAGTTGGTGGCCGATGGCCTGGCCACCTCGGAGGTCACCTTCACCGGCAAGCGCCGCAGCACCGTGTATCAGATCACCGACGCGGGGCGGGCATCGCTTCGAGACTGGCTGGACGCGCCTGCCGCCGGCATGCGCATGGAGTTCGAGACCATGCTCAAGGTGGCGTTCGCCGACGCTGGCGACGTGCATCAGCTGCGTGCGGCGGTGCGCGAAATCCTGGTTGACGCTCAGACACGGCTCGCTGAGGTGCTCGACAGATCAACGCAGTACGCAACCACGGGCGGGCCGTTTCCGGACCGCCTGCCAATCGCCGCGATCACCGGCAAGCTGCTCATGAGCCAGTACGAGGCCGTTGTCCAATGGGCCCGATGGGCTGAAGACGCAACAGATCAATGGAGCGGTGTCACGCCGGAAACCGGTGCCACGGTGCCGCCTTTCGCGTTCACTTCCGGGTGGCCCGCGCAGGATACCGAGAAGACCGCCAAGAGTCGCCGTCGACCGTGAGCCGCCCACAACGACGAAAGACAGTGCAACAGTGCATCTTTCGAAGCTGCGTCTGGACAAAGATTGCGGGCCAACGCGGTGACTCGGAAATTGCCGCGTTGCTAGCAGAAGGGTAGTCGGGCCCGAAGTCCGTGCAGTCTCTTGCCAGACATCCTGACGCAATTGTCAATGCCCTGCGTGCCCGCCGTGCGCGAGGTGGCCCTTGTCTTTGCCGATTCCACTAGCCGGCGGACGAAGCCGATGTAGGCTCGGCCAGCACACCGATGAGGTACTAGCTACGAAGCCGGGTCTTGATTCCGGCGAACGGCCGGCACCTTGTCGGCCGGAGGTCATACTCGATCGAAAGATACTTGTATGAGCACGAGGCCCAAGCGGCGAAGCAGGAGCCGAATATTCGGCAAGCTGTGGCTGCCTGTGGTCGTCCTCGCCGTGATCGCGATCGTCAGTTACGGCGTCAACACGGTGCGACACCTGAATGATGCGATCACCAATCCGTCCACGGCGTCCGCGATTCCCGCCACTGTCGTACAGATCAATCCGAAGAACGTCACCTATGAGGTGTTTGGAAACCTCGGCAACGGCGGGAAGGTGACTTACGCGGATCTTTACAGTCAGCCGATCGAAGTCGCGCTGGCGTCGCTGCCCTGGTCGCATTCGGAGACGACGATGGCGTCCTCGGCGTCGCTGAGCCTCGTCGCCCAGGTTGACGGTAATTCGGTCGGGTGTCGGATCCTTGTCGATGGCCAGGTCCGCGATGAGCACTCCGTTTCTCATGAGGGCGCCGCGGTGGCGTGCACCGTGACAGCCGCATGACTGCTCCAGTGGCTGAGAAATCACCACCACCGCCGAACAACGCCGAACCAGTAAAACGCCCTCGCCTCGCGAAACTGCTACGCGTGCTGGCGATTCCGATCATCATTCTGTGGGTCCTGGTGGCTGCGGTAACGAACATCTTCCTGCCGTCCCTTGACGAAATCACCGCCGAAAACGCCGGTCCACTTGTTGCCCGCGACGCGCCGTCGGCACAGGCGGCGATCCACCAGGGCAACGACTTCGATGAATCGAACTACACCAGTGTTGCCGTCCTTCTGCTGGAAACCAAGGGCCGCAAGCTCGGTGAGCAGGACCACCAGTACTACAACGAGTTGGTACGCCGACTGCTGGACGACACCAAGAACGTGGCGTCGGTTCAGGACCTTTGGGGCAAGCCGGTCACTATGTCGGGGCCCCAGAGCGCCGATGCCGAGGCGACCACGTTGACGATCCGCCCAGTCGGCGACCTGGGATCGTCGAAGGCGAACGAGTCGATCTCCGCGATTCGCGACATCGTGGCGAAGGTACCGAAACCGGACGGCCTCACCGCCTATATCACCGGACCTGCACCATTGGCGGCCGATACATTGCACGCCACCGATTCGAGCCTGGTCAAGCTGACGATCGTGACGGTCATCCTGATCGTCATCCTGCTGCTCATCGCCTATCGGTCGATCACGATCGCACTGATCCCGCTGTTCGGTGTGCTCACCACGCTGGCGGTGGCCCGAGGCATCATCTCGTTCCTCGTGCAGCAGGGAGTCATCGAGATCTCCTCGTTCGCGTCGAATTTGCTGGTGTCTCTGGTGCTGGGTGCCTCGACGGACTATGCGATTTTTTACCTCGGTCGATACCAGGAAGCCCGTCAAAAAGGCGAAGACAAGGAATCGTCCTATTACGAGTCCGTCGCCAACGTGCCGCACGTCATCTTGGGGTCGGGTATTGCGATCTCGGGCGCCACACTGTGCCTCAGCCTTACCCACCTGGACTACTTCCGCACGCTCGGGCCGCCCTGTGCGGTGTCGATGGTCGTCGCCGTCCTGTCGGCACTGACCCTGGGCCCCGCTCTATTGACGATGGGAAGCAAGATCGGCTGGATTCAGCCGCGTAAGAAGAGGGCCAACCCGGTGTGGCGCAAGGTCGGGACCATCATCGCCCGGTGGCCGGTGCCGATGATTGCGGTGGCCGCAATTGTCATTCCACTGTGCATGCTGGGTCTGACGACCTACAAGGTCAGTTACAACGACCGGGATTTCGCGCCGGCAAGCGTCGAGGCGAGCACCGGCTACGCCGCCGCCGACAAGCACTACCCGAAGAGTTGGCTGAACAACGACATCGTGTACGTGAAGTCGGATCACGATATGCGCAATACCACCGACATGATCTCGTTGGACCGCATCGCCAAAGCAATCATCCGCACGCCGGGGGTCGCACTGGTGCAAAGCGTCACCAGGCCGAACGGGCGACCGCTGGAACATGCCTCTCTCCCATACGCATTGGGCTCCACGGGGACGAAAATCGGCGAGAACATCACGTTCCTCCGTGACCGCGTCGCCGATATCGACACCATCGCCGCCAAGACGGCCAGCGTCATCGACGCGACCAAGCGACTGGAGAGTCTGACCCGCCAACTCGCCAACGGCACTCACATATCACGGGAATCCGCAGAGCGATTACAGACTCTTACCGGGGAGGCCCGTGACCATCTGGCCGACTTCGATGACTTCATGCGGCCGATGCGCAACTACTTCCACTGGGAGCCGCACTGCTACGACATCCCGATCTGTTGGGCCTTCCGTTCGCTGTTAGACACCACGGACACCGTCAACGCGATAACTGACGAGTTCGGGAACACGGTGCAGGGGCTTGCGATCATCGACACGGTCACCCCGCAGATCATCAACCAAATAGACGCCGTGGTATCGAATCTGGAATCAGTGCAGTCGTTGACTCTCACGCTGCAGAGCACCTTTCATGCACTCGTCGACCAGTTGGACCCGATCATCAGCCCGTTGGTCGACATGGCCCGGTCATTCGACAACGCGCAGAACGATGACTTCTTCTTCCTGCCGCCCGATGCCCTCAAGACAGAGGATTTCAAGGTCGGCATGAATTTCTTCATGACTCCAGACGGCAAGGGCGCCCGCTTCGTCCTCTACCACACCGGTGAGGCCCAGAGCCCAGAAGGCATCAAACAGGTTGAGGACGTGACCGCCGCCGCGCAGGAAGCGATCAAGGGCACATCGCTATCGAACGCCAAGATATCCCTGGCGGGCGCAGCGTCGAATTATCGTGATGTCAGGGACTATTCGGCCAACGACATCATCATCATGATGCTGGCGACGTTCGCCCTGGTGTTCGTCATCGTCCTGGCCATCACGCGGGCTCTCGTCGGCGCGATCCTTGTACTGATCACCGTCATGCTGTCCTTTGCCGGCGCGTTTGGGTTGAGCGTCTTCATTTGGGAGACGCTGCTGCACACCCAGCTGCACTGGCTGACCCTGCCGATCGCGTTCATTGTCCTCGTCGCGGTGGGCTGCGATTACAACCTGCTCCTGCTGTCCCGGTATCGAGACGAAATCGGCGCGGGAGTCAAGACCGGCCTGATCCGCACGATGGGAAGTTCCGGCGGCGTGGTGTTCACAGCGGCCTTTGTCTTCGCCTTCACCATGCTCGCACTGCTGTCCAGCGACGTCATCAACATTGGGCAAGCAGGCTTGACGATCTGCGTCGGATTGATGTTCGACATGGTCGTCGTGCGACTGTTCCTGGTGCTGCCGCTCGCCCGGTTGCTCGGCCCGTGGTTCTGGTGGCCTCAGAGAATTCCGAGTCGCCCCAGACCAGAACAGGCCAACGCCGCTGCCGCTTAGCGTAATCAGTCCAATCGCCACCACAGCTCCGTTCCCGTGCCCCGCTGAGGCGCGTCATCTGTGCGTCTTGGCTGG
>DASQCE010000527.1:0-9928 GCA_035634855.1 Mycobacterium sp. | reverse complement strand
CCTCCAGATGGTCGACGATGCTCGCCAGTTGCTCCGGGCCGGTATCCGCACCGAGCCCGATGCCGAACCGAATCTTCACGTCCACCTCCAGGCCCCTCCGACGATGCTACGGAAACTCCCGTTGTGGGCCTTGTGCGCCGTTGCCCGACGGGCCAGAGTGGGAAAATGAGCGAACCGTGGATCCGGGGATGCGTCGTCCAGCGCATCAGGTTCCGCGGCGGTCTGGTGCTCAACCTCGACGACAACGAACTCGTCATCACGGTGCCGTTCCATCTGACGCTTCCGGCGACGGACCGCGACGACGAAGAGGCGGTGCTCATCGATCCGAAGGCCACGCGGGACGAAGAGCGTGCGCTGTTCGACTTCGCGGGTTCCACCTGCACCCATGCGAGTTGGGATGAAGACGGCAGCCTGCATCTGCGGTTCTCCGATGGCCACGAGATCCATGTGCACAGCGACGAGCGCCGCACCGCGTGGGAGCTTTACGGCAAGCACCACGGCTATGCGGCGTGCCTGGCGCACGGCGACGTGCGCGTCGTCAGGCACGACCTGCCGGAGGACGAATCCGCCGAGCGCTAGCGATGCAGGAGTGCCCGCATCTGGGTGAATCGGAACAGCCCCTCGCGCCCGGCAATCGGCTCGTACGCCTGCACCTGGTCGGCGACGAACTCGGCGCGATCCGGTTCAGGCAGTCGACCGGTCCACGCCGTCGACCCCACCGCGCACCATCGGATGAACGCCTGCCGTGAGCCGAAATCCCACTCGCGATCGCTGAAGGTGACGTCGTCAAGCGTCAGGCCTGCCGACGCGGCCAGTCCGCCGTAGGCGGCCGGATCTACGTGCACGTACGGTGCCGAGAATCCGTCGAACCACCTTGCCCACCGCGGGCTTTGACATACCGTCATGGCCGTCGCCTCGATGCTGGTGCGCGGCCCCGCACACACCACCTGGATCAGCGCGCGTCCGCCGGGGCGCAGCACCGTGGCTATCTGACCAAGCGCCTGCCGCTGCTCGGGAACCCAGTGCAGCGCGTTGAACGACAGCACCGCGTCGAAGAATTCGGCGAACGGCAGCCGGCGGGCATCGGCCACCACGAACCAGGGTCCCGAATCCGTCGCCGCGCCGCCGCCGTGTGCGGTCTCGATCATCCTCGGTGACGCGTCGACCCCGACCGCGCAACCGCCGGGCACCTTCGCGGCCACCGCGCGGGTCAAGTAGCCGTCACCGCAACCGACATCGAGCACCCGGTCGTCCGGCCCGAATCGCAGTGCCTTCACCGCCTCGGTCGTCACCGCCCGTTGGAGGCTGCTGACGTCGGCGTAGTCGCGGCCGCTCCAGTTGGGCACGTCTGAGAGTTAACGCGAAATGGGGTTCGCCCGCGGGCTGCTTGCGAATAATCTAGCTCGCGATGACTACCCGGAAGATCGTCCTGGCCGTGACGGCGGTGCTGCTGGCGACCTCGGGCTGCGCAGACAAGTCGACCCCGCCGCAGTCGTCGGCCACCAGTTCCGCTGCCTCGTCGGAGACCGCAAAACAAATGAACGATGCCCTCGCGCAGCGGCTCGACGCCGCCGTCAACCACGCGATGACGGCGGCGGGTGTCCCGGGAGCGATCATCGGTATCTGGGGTCCCGACGGCGACTACGTCCGCGCGTTCGGTGTGGCCGACAAGAACACTCGCGCACCGATGAAGGCCGATTTCTACAGTCGAATCGGCAGCGTGACAAAGACTTTCACGGTCACGGCTGTCCTGCAACTGGCCGATCAAGGCAAGCTCAGTCTCGACGATCCGATCGCAGAGTTCGTCGACGGGGTGCCGCTGGGGGCCAAAATCACGCTGCGCCAGCTCGCGAGGATGCAGAGTGGGCTTTTCAACTACAGCGCTTCACCGGCTTTCCAGCACGCACTGTTCGCCGATCCGCGGCGAACGTTCACTCCGCACGAATTGCTGGACGACGCGTTCGTGCAGCCGAACCAATTTCCACCCGGCGAAGGATTCGAATACTGCAACACCAACACGGTCTTGCTCGGTCTCGTGGTGCAGAAGGTCAGCGGACAACCGCTGCACTCCTACATTCAGGATCACATACTGGCTCCGTTGGGCATGAGCCACACCAGTTTTCCGACCACCAACGCGTTCCCCGATCCGCACGCGCAGGGCTACACCGTGCAGACGGCCGACGGCAAAGAGGCCACCGCCACCGACTGGAACCCGTCGTGGGGATGGGCGGCAGGGGCGATGATTTCGACCCTCAACGACATGCGCGTCTGGGCACCCGCGCTGGCCACCGGAAAGTTACTCACGCCGCAGATGCAAGAGCAGCGGCTGCAGACGGTGGGATCACCCGGAATGCCGCCGCAGGACGGATACGGGTTGGGCATCTTCAACCTCGGCGGATGGATTGGACATAACGGCAGCTTGCCCGGCTATCAAACCGTTGCGGTCTATCTGCCGCAGAAGCAGACGGTGTTGGTCATCCTGATCAACACGGACATCGAATATCAGGGCAGCGAGCCAAGCACCACGGTGGCGACCGCTATCACCAAAGAGCTGACGCCGGACCACATCTACTCGCTCGGTCCGCAGATGCCGCGTTGACCGTCGTGCGCCAGAAACGAAAGGGGTACCCATGCAAGGTTCCGCGACGGTATCCATGTCGGCGCCGGCCGACAAGATCTGGAATCTCATCGCCGACGTTCGCAACACCGGCAGGTTCTCGCCGGAGGTGTTCGAGGCCGAATGGCTCGACGGAGCGACCGGGCCCGCGCTGGGCGCGCGGTTCCGCGGACACGTAAAACGCAACGAGATCGGCCCGGTGTACTGGACTACCTGCCGGGTCACTGCCTGCGAGCCCGGCCGCGAATTCGGCTTCGACGTGCTGGTCGGTGACACGCCCGCCAACACCTGGCACTACCGGCTGACGCCGGTTGACGGCGGCACCGGCGTGACCGAGTCGTTCCGGATGCCCGACAGCGCCTTCACGGAGCTGTTCTCGGTGATGGGCGGCCAGCTGCGCCAGCGGCGCAACGTCCGTGGCATGCGCACGACCCTCGAGCGGATCAAAGCCGTTGTTGAAGCGCCCGAGGGTGCGTGACCGGGTCGGTTACTGGACGCCGATGCCGAAGATCGGGATCCAGAGGCCGAACAGCCATATCCCCCACTGCCCGAAGCCGTCGTTCCACACCGGATTGACGTCGTACCCCCAGTAGTTGAACGGATGCGGCGGGCCACCGGTCCACTGATACGCCGGCGGCGGGCCCCAGCCCCACGGCGGCGGGCCGTTGCGGTCGTCCCACCATTCGTGACGATTGCCGGCCCACCACGGACCCTTGTCGCCATCCCAGTGGTTCCAGTCCGGCCCGTTACCGTGACCCCGGCCATTGTCGCACCAGGGCGAACAGAAATCATCGTGTGGCTTCAATGGTGCGGGCGCAACCGGGTCGGCGGACGCGACAGCCCCACCAGGCCCGAAAGCCCCGAAGCCGAGTGCACCGACGATCATGGCTGCGGACACAAGTTTCGACCGCCTCATCGTGTATTAACTCCTACCTCGCGGCCCCGACGCCCGAATCCGACGCTGGGCCGCCGCTATTCATTCCCTAAATCGGAGACAACGCATACGGCTGCTCCTAGCCGGATATCGGCCATCAAGGTGGTGTCGTTACCAAACGGATGTCGTTGGTGCGTCAGGATTTTGCGGTGGCTAGAGGGTGCGCAGGCGGCGCATGCGATCGCTGATTGCTCGCCGCGAAACGTCCGCCTTGCGGGCCAGCGTCTCGAACGCGTGCGGGCATCCCGGGTGCAGGTGCAGCTCGGTCGGCACCCCGGCATCCGCCAGCCGTTGCGCATAGGTGATGTCCTCGTCGCGGAAGATGTCGAGGTCGCCGACGTCGAGATAGGCGTCCGGTAGCCCGGCCAGGTCCGTGGCGCGGGCGGGCGCGGCATAGGGCGGTACCGTGTCGGTGCCCGCGCTGTCGCCGAGCAGCGCCGCCCAGCCTGTGACGTTGTCGTCGTACGTCCACGTCAAGAACGGCAGCAGCTCCGGGTCCGGCGGGTGAATGCGGTCGTCGAGCATCGGGTACACCAACAGCTGCTGGGCGACGGGCGGCCCGCTACGGTCGCGTGCCAGCAGGCACACACCCGCCGCCAAGCCGCCCCCCGCGCTGTCGCCCATCACACCGATGCGGCCGGGATCCACACCGAGCGTCGCGGCGTTGTCGGCGAGCCACCGAAGTGCCGCGTAACAGTCCTCGACCGGGGTGGGATGCGGGTGCTCGGGGGCGATCCGGTAGTCCACCACCAGCATCGGCACGCCGGACGTGGCGACGTAATCCCGCACCGCCAGGTCGTAGACGCGGCCGAGATGCTCGAGGCCGAAGATCATGCCACCGCCGTGCAGATACAGCACCGCGCTGCCCGGCTGACCGTCCGGCCTCTGGTACCAGTCGAGGTCCAACGTGGCGCCGTCCGCGGTCATCAGCGTGTGCCTGTCGACTTCCACGCCGGCGACTGGAGCCCACGTGGATGCGACGTAGTCGAACATTCTGTGGCCGCCGACCCGGCGGGTCTCGACATCGCCGATCGGTGGCGCCTCGGTTTCACCGAGAGCCTCCAACAACGGAGCGAGCTCCGCCAGCACCTGCGCGTCGATACCGAGGGCCATGGCCTCGACAGTAACGTGGACGCGCGTGACCAGAGCGCAAACCGACACGGCCGCCGGTCAGCGCATCTCACCGTTCGCCGCAGGTGCGGTTCTCCCGATCGCGGCTGACCGCAGTATTGCATTGCATTGCAAGCGCATTCGGTGACGGCTACTGGTTCGACGAGGTGTACATGCTGGCCATCGGCCGCTATCACCTCGATTGGGGATCAGCCGATCAGCCGCCCTACGCGACTACC
The DNA here is from genome assembly GCA_035634855.1 of Mycobacterium sp. GTDB lineage: Bacteria > Actinomycetota > Actinomycetes > Mycobacteriales > Mycobacteriaceae > Mycobacterium. The sequence continues at coordinate 5,028 of DASQCE010000527.1, read as the reverse complement.
GCTTCATCGGCGGCGCCTTCGTCGCGCTGTACGTGGTGTTCGTGGCCACCGCGGGCCGCCCCTACTACCTCGCCGGGTTGTACGCGCCGTTGGCGGCGGCCGGCGCGCTCGGGCTGCAGCGGCGCCGAGAAACCGCCCCGAGCTGGCGGTGCTGGCTGATATGGCTGGGCTACGGGCTGAGCGTGGCATTGGCCGTCGGCGTGCTGATGCTGTCGGTGTCGATCGCGCGCTCCGACGTCGGCGAGCGGATCGCACAACGCGCCGCCACCGCCTACTACGCGTTGCCCGAACGGCGCGAGCGGACCGTGGTGTTCGGCTAGTCCTACATCGTCGCCGCGTATCTGGACGGCTACTCGAAGCGCTACCGGTTGCCCGAGGCGTACAGCACGAACCGCAGCTACGGCTACTTCCCGCCGCCACCCCAGGGCATGACACGGTGCTCTACGTCGGACGCGTTCCCGGTGCGCCGCGCACGTACTTCGCCGATGTGCGCACGGTCGGTGACGTCGGCGACGACATGCACGCGTATTTGCTGACGGGACAACGGCAGTCGTGGGACGAGATGTGGCCGCGGCTGCACACCTTGACGGTGTCCTGAATCCGCTCCGGGTGCGCCGCTCGGTTTGGTAGAACAGGTTCTAGTTTCAGCAGCGAACCGAAGGAGTACTTCCGATGGGGCCTTCCACGAGTAGATGGTCACGCGAGGAACTCGAGGAGGCGTTCCAGAATTATCAGCGAGCGGTGATCGAGGTCGGCAAGACGTGGGACTGGTCGGGATACGCCGACCACTTCACCGAAGATGTGAAGTACGTCGAGCACGCCATGGGCAACATGGAAGGCCGCGAAAACATCCGCGAGTGGATCGTTTCCACGATGAACACCTTTCCCGGCAGCGAGATGCCGGTGTACCCGGTGGAGTGGTACTCGATCGACACCGACAAGGGCTGGGTCATCTTCAAGAACGTCAACACGATGAAGGATCCTGGCGACGGCAGCGTCCATGGGGCGCCGGTGATCACCATGCTCGAGTACGCGGGCGACGACAAGTGGAGCTACGAAGAGGATGCGTACAACCCGATGAACTTCCTGGTGATGTTGCAGGGCTACGTTCAGCGGTGTCACGAACTGGGCACACTGTCCGACGACGCGAGGACGTTCGCCAGGAACATGAATTGGGAACTGACCTAACGTATTACGCGCGAGCTGCCGAGGATTGGGCCCGTTTGCGTCTGCTGACGACAATTGTCCTAACGAATCACGAAGTCGTCTGGATCGGGCTCACGGGTCCATGTCCAGTAGTCGACCAGCCGCCAGGGGCTGAGGATGTGCACTTCCCCGAAGCTGTTCTTGTAGAACGAATGCTTGACCGAGGGCTGTGACCACACCATCTTGCGCATCTCGGCCTGACTGCGCTCGTGCCAGTCCGTCGCCTTGTCCGCACGCGGTTCGATGGACCTGTGCCCATTGGCGATCAGCAGCTCCAAACACTCTGTGATGTAGCGCATTTGGCACTCGGAGTGAAAGATCAAGCTGCCACCGTGTGCGAGGTTGGTGCCCGGGCCGTACATACAGAAGAAGTTCGGGTAGCCGGGCACGGTGATGCCCAGATACGCCGACGGCCGCTCACCCCAACGCTCGCTGAGGATTTCGCCGCCCCGCCCGGAGATGGTCATCGGCCACAGCATCTTGTTCGCCCGAAAGCCCGTGGCGTACACGATGACATCAGCCGGGTAACGGGTGCCGTCGTCGGTGACGACCGCGTTTGATTCGATGCGGTCGATGCCAGTCCTGACCAACTCGACGTTGTCGCGGGTCAGCGTGCGCAACCAGCTGCCGTTGTCCTGCAGGGTGCGCTTGCCCGTCGCCGGGTAGTCGGGCACCACCTTGGCCAGCAGTTCCGCATCGTCGCCGATCTGGCTGCTGATCCACTCGGTGAACATGATCCGGGCGATCTCGTTGATCTCGCTGACCGCCTTCCGCTGGTCCGGGTAGGCCGCGTCGACCCGGGCGGCCTCAAGGCCTTTGTCGCAGCCGGGCCAGAACAACAGGAACCGGTACCACCGGCCGTAGAACGGCAGATACCGTAGCGCCCACTGCACGCCGGGGCCGACCTCGGCGTGATAGTTCGGGTTCGGAAACATCCACTGCGCGGTCCGCTGGAACACGGTCAAGCGGTCGACGTCGTCCGCAATGGCGGGCGCGATCTGGAAGCCGCTGGCGCCCGCGCCTATCATGGCTACCCGCTTGCCGCGCAGGTCGACGGCGTGGTCCCACTCCGAGGAATGGAACGCCGGCCCGGCGAAATTCCCTTGGCCGTCGATCTCGGGAAGGTGCGGCCTGTTCAGCTGCCCTACGGCGCTGATCACCGCGCGCGCCGACAGCGTCGTCGTTGCTCCGTTACGACCACACGCCCGAACGGACCAGGTGGCTGTGGCATCGTCCCAGGACGCCTCGGTCACCTCGGTTTCCCACAGCACATGGCTGCCGATGTCATAACGGTCCATCACGGTTTGGAAGTAGGCCTGCAGCTCGGGCTGTTCGGCGAAGAAGTGCGTCCATTGATCGGTCGGCTCGAAGCTGTAGCAGTAGAAGTGATTTCCGACGTCGACCCGCGCCCCCGGATAGGTGTTCTGCCACCACGTCCCGCCGACACCGGCGTTCTTCTCGATGATCGTGAACGGGATGCCTGCCTCTTTGAGGCGAATGCCCGCCAGCAGCCCCGATTCCCCGCAGCCGATCACGACCACCGGGAAGTCGTCGGCAGGGATGCCACGGACTGCCCGACTGTCTTTGCCGTCGAGCTCCATCTCTTCGAGCAACATCGGCACGTATTCGGGTGGAACAGGCTCGCACACCAGCCACTGCATCATCTCCAGCAACAGCTCCGGTCCGATCGGCTCCGGTTCAGGACAGCCGCGGTCGCGATAGTCGGCGATAACCTCCAGCGCGAGCTTGCGCACTGCTGACTTGTCCTCCTCGGACATGTAGCCGTGCACTTCGTTGAGGAATAGCCCTGCTGGCTTGAGCTCGCCGCGAATCAGGTCCGGGTCGCCCGACATGTGTACCAGCGACAACATCAACGTCGGGATGCTGACATCCAGCAACGCCTTCGCGACGTCCTCGTCGGACGTCGTAAACGGTTGCCCCGCATGTGGGTTTCGCACCGTTCGGTGCTATCACGCCGGATCGCCCATTGGAACATGTTTCAGAAATCCATGACGCCGGCTGAGCCGGAACCTACGCTCGGGGACGTGGGTATCGCGGCACGCGTGAACGGAACAGCTCCCCCCGATGTGCCACTGTCGAACATCGACCTGGGTGCCTGGGAGTTCTGGGTCAAAGACGACGATCTGCGCGATGGGGCGTTCGCAACGCTGCGGCGCGAGGCGCCGATCTCGTTCCACCCCCCGCTGGAGACGCCAGGTGTACAGGAGGGACTGGGTCACTGGGCGGTGACCAGGTACGACGATGTCTGGTATGCAAGCCGTCATCCGCAGATCTTCAGCTCGAGCCCGAGCATCACCATCAACGACGCGAATTCGGATGTGTCCGAGTACTTCGGATCGATGATCGTGATGGACGATCCGAAGCACCTGCGGCTGCGCAACATCGTCAGTAGGGCGTTCACCCCGAAGGTCGTCGCCCGCACCGAAACCTCGGTGCGGGATCGGGCACGGCGCCTGGTGGAGACGATGATCGAGACGCATCCCGACGGCTCCGGCGACGTGGTGGCGGAACTGGCGGGCCCGCTGCCGTTGCAGGTGATCTGCGACATGATGGGCATCGCCGAGGAAGACCATCAGAAGATGTTCCACTGGACCAACGTGATTCTCGGGTTCGGCGACAAGGACATCGCGACCGACTACGAAGAGTTCGTCAAGGTCTCGATGGACATCGGCGCATACGCGACCGCGCTCGCCGAGGACCGCCGAGTCAACCCACGCGACGATCTGACGACCGCGCTGGTGCAGGCCGAAGTCGATGGCGAACGGCTGACGTCGGCCGAGGTCGCGTCGTTCTTCATCCTGCTGGTCGTGGCGGGTAACGAGACCACCCGCAATGCGATCAGCCACGGCGTACTCGCGCTTACGCGCTTTCCCGATGAGCGGACGAAGTGGTGGGCCGACTACGAGGCGATGGCGCCCACGGGCGTCGAGGAGATCGTGCGGTGGGCATCGCCGGTGATCTACATGCGGCGCACACTGACCGAAGACTGCGAGCTGAGCGGCGTGAAGATGAGGGCTGGCGACAAGGCGACGTTGTGGTACTGCTCGGCCAACCGTGACGAGGACAAGTTCGCCGACCCGTGGACCTTCGACGTCGGCCGCACACCGAATCCGCATGCCGGCTTCGGCGGTGGCGGCGCGCATTTCTGCCTCGGCGCCAACCTGGCGCGACGCGAGATAAGCGTTGCGTTCGAGGAGCTTCGCCGTCAGATGCCCGACATTCAGGCGACGGAAGAGCCCGCGAGGCTGCTGTCGCCGTTCATCCACGGCATCAAGCGGCTGCCGGTGTCCTGGACAACACCGAGCTGAGCTCCTCGCGGGTCGGGCCGTCCGGAACCGGCGGGCGCCACCCGGCCGCGTAGATTTCCCTGGCGCGGGCTTGAGCTGGTGCCAGGCTGGAGGGCGGTGCGTCCATGGTGGTGTACGGGTCGACAAGGTCCCTCAGCTGAGGGTCGGCTTGAGCCGCCGCAACGATCAGGTCGGACGGCAACCGTCGGCGGACGTCGATGTCCCCGCCGGACCATCGACGCATCCGATCGGTGTCGGTGTAGCGGTGGTCGTCGAACCACGGTCGAACGTGCCGCAACGACCAGCGGTCGAATTGAATTGTCGCCGTTGTGATATCACGATCATGCAGGTCAAGGATGCGGACGAGTTCCCGCGCCTGCATCAGCGCCAGCGTCACTCCCCGCCCGGCCAGCGGCGTCGTCGTGGACACCGCGTCACCGACCGAGATCAGGCCGGGCAGCACGGGTCGGCCCGCGCCGTCGAGCTGTCCGCGGTAGGTGTTGTACAGCCGTCC
>DASQCE010000526.1:0-9763 GCA_035634855.1 Mycobacterium sp. | reverse complement strand
GGCAGAGTTCGGATCGTTTGAGTGCCCCGGCCCGCCACGCGTGGTGGGTGACGGATCGGTCACTCACCATGACCGTCGTGTCCCCGAACCGGCGTGCCGTCGCCCCCATGGGCCAAAACCTGATCGGTCCGCGATCGCGGGAGCGGGTTCTCGCCGAGGGGTTCAGGCAGGGGCCGCGCCATGCGCTGGAATCACTCTGAATGAGTTGCGGCAGAGTTGTTTCGTAGCGAACGGCAATCCACCCGAGGCGATTCACGGCGCGGGTGTGGCTGCTCTGAAGAACGCTGCCACATGTTCGATCGCCTGGGCGGACTCCGGCAGGCCCGCGTCGACGTAGACCGGCCAGACGTGCATTCCGTGTTGCCACGACTCGAACGTGACATCCACCCCTGCGGCCAGCGCCTGGTCACGGATGCGGACTGCGTCGTCGTAGAGAATCTCGTTCTCACCGACCTGAATGAGGAGCGGCGGCAGCCCACTGAGGTCGGCGAAGACCGCCGAACACCGAGGGTCGGCAGGATCGGACTCGCCGAGGTAGTCGGTGGCCATCGATTCGAGCAGCGCTCGCGTGACGTAGGGGTCGCGCTCGCGGCGTTCCTCCATGGACGGTCCGCTGAACGTCAGGTCGGCGAATGGCGAGATGATCGCGACGCGTGCGGGTAGCGCAAGTCCGCGATCGCGCGCCGCGACCGTGACCGCCACGGCCAGGTTGCCGCCCGCCGAATCGCCCAGCACGAACAGTGAACTCGGATCGACCCCGCTGTCGCCTACCAGCCAGGTGAAGGCCGATACGCAATCGTCGTACGCGGCCGGGAACCGGGATTCGGGGGCCAGGCGGTAGTCGACAGCATGCACGGTCGCGTTGGCGGCAAGCGCTAGCCCCGCGGCCAGGGGGAGGTACCGCTCAGGTGGCGATCCGCTGACGTAGCCGCCGCCGTGGAAGTAGATGACGGTGCGGTCGGGCCGGCCGAAGTCGGGCTCGATGGTGATTGCGCGCACGCCGCCGAGGTCGTTGTCGCGGCGCGTCACGCCTTCCAGTGCCGTCTCCCCGGCGTTGAACTCCCGGGTGCTTTCGGTGTCGACCTGTTCGCGCTGGGGCCGGGCTCGCAGGTAGCTGACAAACGCCTTCATCAGCTGGGATTCGGGCCGTTGGGTGTCGGCAGGCGAAATACCCGCTGACGCCTCGTCGGGCGTCGCCGCCTCGGCGGGGAAGGTGTCTCCGAACATGGGCAGTCCGCTCTGGGACTGCGAGCGGGTGGCTTCGTCCTGGATGACGTCCCAGTGTTCGGCGAGCATCCCGTCGGCGACGCGGACGATGTCGGTGACGACCCAGTTGGTCGGCTGGCCGATCCGAGAGAAGCGACCATGCAACATCACGAAATCGCCCTCTGCGACCACCAGTTGGTGTTCGTAACACAGCTCCGGGGGCATGGTTTTGATCAGGTCGAAGAGACCGTCACGCCCGGGCGCGATGTGTGCGCTGTGCTGGATGTAATCCGGAGACCAGAACAACTCCGCCGCCGTGTAGTCGCGTCGGTTGAACAGTGTGTCGAACGCGTCGATCACGAGTGTCTTGTTGGCTTGTTCCGACTCGGTCATGCGTTATCTTCCCCAAATGTGTGCGGCCGCCTGCTGATGGTTTCAGATCTGGTTGTAGCCGCCGTCGACCGGGATCGCTGCGCCGGTGGTGAAGCTGCTCATGTCCGAGGCCAGGAACAGGACCGCATTGGCGACTTCGTCGGCCCCGCCGAGTCGTTTCATCGGACTCTGCACGCTGCGCGTGCGTCTGAGTTGCTCTGTGCGGCTTTCGAAGTCCTCACCGGGTGCTGCCGTCATCATCGGCGTGGCGGTGGACGCCGGGTTGACAGTGTTGACCCGTATGTTGCGGGGCGCCAATTCGTTGGCCCAGGTTCGGGCGAACGAACGTACGGCCGCCTTGGCGGCCGCGTAGACGCCAGTCCCGAGGCGGCCCCGGTCGGCGGCGACCGAGGAGTTGAGGATGATGGATGCGCCGTCGTTGAGCAGAGGCAGCAGAGTTTGGACGGTGAGCACCACCCCTTTGACGTTGGTGTCGAACAGCAGGTCGAAATGCTCGTCGGTGATCTCACCAAGAAGCGCTGAACCTGCGGCCCCGGCGTTGGCGAACACGACATCGAGCCCGCGGCCGGATTCGGCGGCAATGTCTCGCAGCCTGTCTACGTCCGCGGGCACGGTGACGTCCCCTGGCACCGGCACGGCCGCTGGACCGAGTCCGGCGGCAGCCGTTTCGAGTTCGGCGGCTTTGCGGCCGGTGATGAAAACCGCTGCACCTTCCTCGATGAAGTGGCGAGCGGTGGCCAGGCCTATCCCGCTGCTGCCACCGGTGATGACTGCGGTCTTACCTGCCAGGAGAGCCATGGATTCTCACTAACAAGAACTGGGCGGGACGATCATCGTGCATCACTTTGCGTGCGCCGCTGAACGCGGTAGGGGAGGACCTGCCGGTCGACGGTCGAAGCGATTCACTTCGAGCCGTCCTCATCGAGGAATACCGTTACGTCAAAAGCGAATTCGCTGGCGTGCTGGAACAGGAATCCGTGGGCGGCGTCGGGGTAGATTTTGATGCGTGCTTGGGGAATGAGACCGGCCAGCAGGTAGGAAAAGTGCGGCAGGATCATCGGGTCGCTGTCCCCGTTGGCGATGAACACCGGATGACTTATCGCGCCGACGCGTTGCAGCGCAGCATGATTGGGGATGCCCCACTCGCACACCGCGTCATACTGCGCCAACCTGGTCGCCCATGTGGTCGGTGGGTCGACGTCGGCAGTGCGTCCGTAGACGCGACCGAGAGTCTCCTTGCCCGCTTGCAGACTTGCAGGTGAGGGTGTGAAGAAGACGTCGAGATACCCCTTGGGGTCCGGCTGGGGCTGACCCACCGCCTTGATCACCTCCGGTGCCCAGCCATGCATCCCGGCCCCGCCCCGCGGCGCGGAGGAGGCCAGCACAAGCCGCCGTACCAGGTCCGGCCGGTTGAGAGCGATTTCCTGGGCTACGAAGCTGCCGATCGAAAACCCGAGGAGGTCGACCTGCGGGGTGTCCAAGGTGGCGATGAACGCGATGGCGTCCCGTGCCATCTGCAGGATCGTGTTGGGCGTTGTTCCGGTCGTACCCCCGACACCCACGTTGTCGAACGCGACGACGCGCCGCTGCGACGCCAGCGCATCGACGAGTTGGAAGTCCCAGTTCTCCAGGTTGCCCCGGAAGTGTTGCAACAGCACCAACGGAACCGCGACGGCGCCGATTTCACGGTAGGCGTAGTCGATACCGTTGCCGGCACTGATGACCTGGTTGGGAGCCGTGCCGTAACTGAGTCCCGTTGTGGCGGTCATGTCGCCTTCCTTTCCATTAGCGGCAATGAGGGAATGGTCCAGGGTGTAGCCAGGCCACGTTCTCATGGCAGCTAACGGCGGTCATTCACCTATTCAGGTGAATTCGCCAAGGCGACGAGTCGGCTTGCCGATGTGGCATCCGAACGGTGATGTAGCCGAGCGGACACTGCGGCCGGGCGTAGCGTCTCGCCCGTGCATCCGCCACGCTAGAACCAGTTTTCGTCCAGATCGATTGTGGTTCGGTCGCCGCTGTCGAGCAGGTCGAACTGCGCCGTCGTCTTTGGTCGTTCGTGGTGGAAGAAGTACCGGGTGGCGAGCCGTTGACCGGCACGTATCCGCTGTTGAAGACGTCAAGCGTCAGGGACATGCGCGTTGCAGTTCGTTCGATGGGTCAGTCGGCGGTCAACACGACACGAAACCGCGCCTTGTTGTTCATCATTCGCTGATAGCCCTGGGCGGCATCGGCCAGCGGCATGGTCTCGACGATCGGCCGGATACCCTGCAGGTCGGCGAAATTCATCGTGTCCTCGATGTCCTGACCGACGCCGCTGGCGTGGCCGTGCACGGTCGTCGAGCTGGCGATCAGCTGCACGGGCGTGACGTGTAATGACTCGGGCGCAACCGCAAGCACGACCAGTTCGCCGTGGTTGGACAGACCGTCAACGGTTGCGCTCATTGCGTCGACGTTGGCGGCCGTCGCCAGAACCACTCTGGCCCCACCCAACTTCTGGAGTTCCGCTGCCACCGACTGCGCGGTGGAATCGATGTAATGGTGCGCACCGAGTTGATAGGCCAGGTCGGCCTTGTCCTGGCCGCGGGCGATCGCCACGGTCCGATAACCCATCTTCGCCGCGAATTGCACACCGAGATGGCCCAGCCCACCCAATCCGAGAATCGCAACGACGTCACCAGGTCCCGCGCCCGCCTGTCGCAACGAGTTGAAAGTCGTCACGCCCGCGCATGCCAGTGGCGCGGCGTCGACGAACGACAGCCCGTCCGGGATTCGCGCCAGGGCGGTACGCAAAGCGATGACCTTCTGCGCAAATCCGCCGGGAAAGCTCGCGCCGGTGACCCAGTTCTGTTGGCAGAACATGAAGTCGCCACGCCGGCATCTCGGACAGTGCTCGCAGTATCCCCCGGACCATCCGATCGCGACCCGATCACCGACCTGCCACGACTCCACGGCGTCGCCAACCGCCTCGATGACACCGGCGATCTCGTGTCCCGGCGTGACGGGATACGCGATTCCCGGCCAACGCCCGGTGACGAATTCTGCATCGGAACGACAGACACCGCAGGCCTTCACGGCGACACGCACCTGCTGCGGGCCCGGGTCACGCTGTTCTTCAATAGCCATCTGGAGCGCGTCGCCAGGTGAGGCGATCGACATCGACCGATATGTAGCTGCCGTCATCGACATTTCCTTTCGCGGAACCTCGGGCTATTCGAATCTGATGGGCCGTCGAAATTGTTGAAAGGCGTTGAAAGCCGGCCAAGCGTTCATAGGGAAGGTATCGGTGCTCGCGCGGACCGGTTGGGTGGCGCGGCTTCAGTTGCCGAGGAACAGTTTCGCATTGGCAAGGAAGACGTCTGAATACTGTGACTGTGCGCCGTGACCGGCGTCGGGCAGCATGAGAAGGATGGCATCGGCGAGGTTCTCTTCGAGAACGACTGCGTTGGCCACGTCAACGACGACGTCTTTGGTGCCATGAACGATCAAGGTCGGCTGGTGGATCCCTTTGAGCATGGCGTAACGGTCGGTGATCGGGATTTGGCCCCATTCGCGGATCGACACCAACTGCGTTTCTGCGGCGGCCCTGGTGACCGGCCAATCTCGTTCGGCCTCAAGGCGGTCGAGCCGGGCCAGATACGCGCGACCCGCGGCTTGGCTGACGTCGCTCGGCGTGAAGAACGCCTTCAGAAGCAAGGCTTCGGGGTCTTCGAGGTCAGCGATCGACAGTTCGGTGAAGGTCATGTTCAGGCCACCGCGTGGCCCTGTCCCGCATAGGATCATGCGACGAATCGTCTCCGGATGTGACGACGCGATCTGCTGGGCGACCATGCCACCGAGCGAAAAGCCGAGGAAATCAACTGTTGTCAGGCCCAGGGCGGCGAGAAAGGCAACGCATTCGGCGGCGAGTTCAGGGACGGTGGCCGGTGTGGAGCCAGTCGATCGCCCGATGCCCGGGTAGTCGAAGGCGATCACGTCGTGGTCGGCCGCCAAGCGATCGACAATGAGGGGATCCCAGTCGTCCATGTTCGCGGCGAAGTAATTGCCGAGAACCAGCGGTATGCCGCCGCGATCGCCCATCCGGCGGTATGCGAAGTCGGTTCCGGTCGAAGCGCGCACGATTCGGGTCGGCGTCTGGAAGTACGTCCACATGGTGGAGGTGCTCATTCGCGACAGTCCTTCCCTGATGTCGACGCCGGTCAAGGACGTCTACGGAAGCGGCCTTCCTATCCACGGAGTCAGCCGTTCGTGCCCCAGCAGACGTGGATGTGTGGGACGGCTTAGCCATTTGAGTCGAGTATCGGTGGTCAACCCGCGGCACTCACTCACCCGAATACATGAGGCGCGCTGCCGATTAGGCTGCGGGTCCGCGTAGTTGGTCGGGAACGTCGCCGCCGAGCAGTTCGACCAATGCGGCGAGCAGCCCGTCGAGTTCGTTACCTAGGGCTGCGATGTCGGGGTTGCCGTAACTGGCGAACAGCAGGCTGGGTTGGTCGACCGCGAGTTTGGTGTCGCCGTCGGTGTCGGCATACAGCAGAGTGCGCAACGGCGCGTGGAGCATAGCCGACGGGTCATGGCGGAACATGCGCTCGGCGATCGTGTGGTTGCCCATGAGGTATGCGGTCGAACTCCACGTGGACGGCGACAATGCCATCGTCTGTGTGACGTCCGTGGTCGCGTAGCGCATGAAACGGTGGGGAGCGTTGATCGCGGCGAAGTCGAGTACCGCCTGCCATGACTCCAGTTGATGAAACGGGCGGAATCGACTTCAGGAACCAGGGTTTCGTAGTGCTCGCGAGCCGCGTCGTAGGGTTCGGGTAATGCGATCAGCAGGCGTCGAGCCGGGTGCTCGATCGCGGAGGTACGGCTGGTCATGTCGGTTCCTTGTTCGTTGTTGTTGGGTATGCAACTCGTTTGACCGCACGGGATGCGGCGGCGCAAGTGTGATCACGGTCGACTTCTTGGCGTGCCAAGCAACGGGATGGCAATTGGCGCATCAGGTTCGGTACGCCCGCGTGACAACGCCGACCGGATGAAGTCCATGCGGCAGCCTGGCGAAAGGGTCACGCGGCGGCGAGGGCTTCGCCGATGAATTCGGCCACCGCGACCGGTCGGGCGACGAACACAGCGTGGGATCCGTCGATGGATCGTGTTGTTGCCCCCATCCGTTCGGCCATGAATCGCTCGCAGTCGGGTGTAATGGCGTTGTCGTGGTCGGACACGAGGTACCACGACGGTTTCGTCTTCCAACCGGCGAGGGTCGCGTTCTCGGTCAGCGCGGCCAGTGCCAACGGGCGCTGCGTGGCGAACATGACCTCAGCCGTGTCGACAGGAACGTCCGCACAGAAGGTCTCGTGGAACTTCTCGCGGCTGATATACAGTTCGGGCCCGTGCGGTGCGCCAGGCGCGTCGTAGGTGGTGGGGTAGGCGCTACTCGACAGGAGCGAGGACGCGAACGGCTGCTGCACGCTGGCGCAACTCTCCCCCGCATCGAGACCGAACGCGGCCAAGTAGACCAGCCCGGTCACGTTCCCGAGGGTGGCGGAAGCCTGGGTGATGACAGCGCCGCCGTACGAATGACCGACCAGCAGCACAGGTCCATCGATCGCGGCGACGAAATCGGCGAGTGCCGCCGCGTCAAATGCCAAACTGCGCAGTGGGTTCGGGGGCGCGACAACCGTATGGCCGGCGCCGCCCAGTTCACGGATCACTCCGGTGAAACGTGAGGCGTCGGCGAATGCGCCGTGGACAAGTACCGTGATCGGCGACGTTGAGGTGCTCATGAGCGTGGTGGCCTCTTGGTCGTTCAGTCCTTCTTGTTGGTGAGCCGCCTTCAAGATGGCATGTCCGTGGCTGGCGGTCAGTCACCTGTTTGCGTGAATGGTCGCGGGATTATCGCGACCGTCACACCTTTGGGTGAGTGAGTGCGCGGCGGCCGGGGCTAATACTCGGGATTCCGGGCTTTCGCGGGCGAATATGGGACGCCGATGACGAGAGGAGAACTGCTGTGCCGATGATCGATGTGTATGCGCCGGCAGGCGCATTTGCTGACAAGAGCCAGTTGGCCCGGAGCCTGGCCGCGGCGGTGATGGTGGTCGAGAAAGTGCCCGATATCCCGATGTTTCGCGAGAACACCGCTGTGTTCATCCACGAGTTGCCCCATGATGCGATCTCCAACGTCGACGGTGGGGCAGATTACGTGCGGGTTCAGGTCCTGACCAACGCTGGTGCCCTCGATCGCCATAAGCAGATCGCCCTCGTTGAGCGGCTCACCGCCCTGGTCTCGGGCGCACCGGGAAACCCGCCGCCGCCGGCGCGGATATGGGTGCTGCTCACCGAGGCTCCCGACGGCGGCTGGGGTCTGTGGGGTTCCGCGCACACCAACGACGAACTGATCGCGGCAGCGCGCAGCCAGATGGCCGCTGCCGCGGAGGCTGCGCAGGCGGCGCACAACGGAGAGGCGCCTGACGCTGAGCGACAGCCATACTGATTCGGCATCGCTTGCGGTTGAGGCGCCGGGGGGTTGCAGCGCGCTGGCAAGTCTGAAAAAACATTGTGCGCGAATAATACTCGCGTACATGTGTGAATCACGGACGAAGCGTTGTCAATTGGTCAATGGTGACGCGCGCCAAAGCGCTTCGAGACCAGACAATCCCGGGGCTACGAACAGCTGGTCAGCTGGTCAGCATTCCACCCTCGACGGGCAGCGTGATGCCGGTGACATAGCTGCTGGCGTCGCTGGCCAGAAATATCAGGGCGGCATTGAGTTCTTGAGCGTGGCCGAGCCGACCCATGAGCGTTCGCGGAATCACGCTTGTCTCGATGTAGTCACCGCCCTGGAACTGATTGGTCATCTCAGACTCGAAGTAACCGGGTGCAAGCGCGTTGACGCGAATTCCTTTGCGGCCGGTCCATTGCTGTGCCAAGTCACGAGTGAGCCCGATCAGACCGGCCTTCGACGACGCGTAGGCGGCTTGTGGTAGCGCTACGGTCGTCAGGCCGAGCACACTGGTGACGTTGATGATCGAACTGCCCGGCTGCATGACTCTGGCGCAGGCTTGCGCCATCCAATAGCACCCGTTGAGGTTGATGTCGATCACCGACCGGAACTGCTCTGGGGTCTCGCGGGTGGCGGGCACCGCGGTGCCGACGCCGGCGTTGTTGACGAGGATGTCGACTCTGCCGAACGCCTGCATGGTGGCGTCGACCTGGGCGCTGCAGTCCTCTGGACTGGTCACGTCGGTGCGTACGGTGATGGCCCGACGACCGGTGTCTTCGACCAGCTTGCGGGTGGCGGTCAGCCGATCCTCTCGACGCGCGGCCAGTGATATGTCGGCGCCGGCTTCGGCCAGTGCGAGGGCGAATCCGACGCCCAGCCCACTGGATGCGCCAGTGACGATCGCAACGCGATCGTCAACTCGAAAGCTGTCGAGGACCGTCAAGTCAGACTCCTTTCCCCAGTTCCGTTTCCGTGCCCAATTCGTGTGAGATGCGGCTGGTCTCGACCCTCGCCCACGTTGTGCCCGGCGAAGTGCCCGAACATGAACCAGGTCGCGTCTTCACCCGCCTCGGTGCATTTGGCCGCGTCCCGCCGCCTTGCCGTTCGCCCGCACGCCGCACCCGGTCCAGCACCTTCGTTGGGTTCGGTGCGGGCGCCACTGCCAAACCTAATCTTGTTGCCGGGCTTGTTGATCGAGTTCGGCGCTCAGGCGCCGGACTTCCCGATCCACCGCTCCGACTTGCCTGCGCAGTCGTTGAATGTCGGTGCGCGCCGGGAGATTGAACAGGTGCAAGACCCGCGCGGCAACGCCATTGACCTGATCACCAACCCGGCGCTTCATGCGGGCCACAAGGGCCGTGGTGCTGGCGAACTGACCGGTGTGTACGACGGCCTCCACCCAGGGAGTCACCGTGGTCTCGACGGCGTCGTAGGTCCGCCGCCAGGCTGGCTTGTCACTCATTCCTGCGCCCCGATCCGGTCGTCGCCAAGTGAGCCCGGCCGGCTAGCTCGTCGACGCACCGTTGGATGTCGGTTTGGACGGCCGGTTTTCGCGGATCCAGCGCTTCTCCTCTTCCGACCCGGTGTCCGGCGGACGCATGCCCTGGATCGTCCACTGGTCGCGGGCGGTGTCGTCGATGTGGATCTCCCAGTCGAGTCCGCGGT
>DASQCE010000525.1:0-4154 GCA_035634855.1 Mycobacterium sp. | reverse complement strand
GGCCGGACCCGCTACCCGTTCCTGAGCTACAACGAATCCGTTGCCGACGGCGTCGCAGAACTGATGCGGCTGATCCTGATGAACGCCGGGCAGTTCTATCTCTGCGGGTACAGCCAGGGCGCCGAGGTCATAGTGCACACGCTGCGGCTGATGCTGCCCGGTCAACCGCTGCCGCACCGCGCCGGCGACGTGCTCAAGGTGATCACGTTCGGCAGTCCCTGTCGCCCGCCCGGCCCGACACTGCTCGGCAACAACCCACCGGGATCCGGCATATCCCGCATCTACACGCCTGAGCAGTTCCGTTCGCGCACATACGATTTCGTTTTGGACGGCGATATTTACGCCACGGCGACCGGCGACACCCTGTTGCACCTCGGCTACGAGACGCTCACCCCGCTCGAGCTCGATCTGCCGTTCGCGCTCAAGATCTTCACCTTGATCCAGAGCAACGAGTTCCTCTCGCTACTAAACCTCGCCAACACACCAGAGAACTTCGCGAAAGTGGTGAGAACCGCGATCGTCGTCGGCGACTTTCTGATCCGCAACCCGCAAATCCACTACAACGATTGGCCTGCCTCAACGGGGTCACCGGTGTCGACCGCGCGGTGCAGATTGTCGCGACGGGCTCGACGGGCGGTCCGTAACCCGATTATGGAGGCGTGTGGAACGACTGGTGGACGATTCCAGCCGGCATCGTCGGCGGGCTTGCTCTGGTCTGGGCCGTTCTCGTGGCCGCGCTATATCTGACCAGACCCGGCGAATATGACCTGGAGGAAGCCCTGCGGCTGCTGCCCGACCTGATACGCCTGGTCAAGCGGTTGGCCACCGATCCCGACACGCCCCGCGGCGTCCGGATTCGTCTTGCGCTGCTGCTGGTGTATCTCGCCCTGCCGATCGACCTGATTCCAGACTTCATCCCGGTGCTCGGTTACGCGGACGACGCGATCATCGTCGCGTTGGTCTTGCGGTCGGCCACGCGGAGTGCCGGAACCGACGCGTTGGCCAAGCACTGGCCGGGCACCCCGGAGGGACTGATCGCGCTGAAACGGCTGTGCCGATTGAAGGACGTATGAACGACTGTGATCCAGCTAACACCGCATCGACAATGGATTGTTTCCGGTAAGCCCCGCGCGGTGGTTGTCGCGCGAACGTGTGCGGTTGGTGACTCGCGTGGAGAAATTTTGCTGACGTGTCGGGTGTGATCTACCGCTCACTTTCGCTGCAAAACCATAAGAATCCGTTTTCTGAAGGCCGTCCGGCGCCGCTGATTAGTGGATTGCCATGCGGCTAAACACACATGTTAGCGACATAGATTGCGTTGCCAGCTGAATATAACAACTGCATAACGAAGAGTTTCCTAAGCGCCGCCTGAGAGCTTTCGCCGGATTCCCGCCGATCGCCGAAGCCGTCCGCTCATGACACGGATTTTCGTCGCTAGACTCGACCGAGATTGCGCCGGACAGGCGCAGATAGACCTGCAATCTAGGGCCGGTGCACGCCCATACCGGCGGAGGTACCGAATGAAGATGGCTAACTTTTTGATGCCAAATAGCACTGCTGATTCGCGTGTGAATGACGAGGCGCATGTGGATCCAACCATCGCAGCCATGGGCGCTGTCGCGGTCCGGCGAGGCCCGATCGGCGACATCGCCGCCAACGGCGTCGTCGTCGTCACCAACTACGGCGACGACAGCGTTTCGTTCCTCAACCCCCACACGCTCGTGGTCGAGGACAGCATCGGCGTCCCCGGTGAGCCGTTCGCGGTGGTCGTGTCCGACGACCGGGCCTACGTCAGCACCTCGTCCGCGAGCTATGACGCGGTCTCGGTGATCGACACGAACACCAAAACCGTCATTTCGACTTACCCGCTCGCATTCGGCGTCACCGCCCTGGCCATCAGCCCGGACGGTAAGCGCGTCTATGCCGGCCGGACCGGAAACGACCACGTCGACGTCGCCGTCATCGACACCACCGCCGAGCGCGTTGGCACCGTCGACATCGCCACCGGCGCCGGCATCGGTGTGGACGCCATCGCGGTCGACCCCACCGGGAAGCGCTTGTACGTCGCGACCACCGATGCCCGAGGCAGTCAGCTCGTCGTCGTCGACGCCGAGACCGCGCGCGTCGATCGCAAGGTGTGGATCGGCTCGCCGATCCGCGATCTCGCTTTCGCCGACGGCACCGCTTACGTCCTCACGTCCGATCGGTCCCACGGCGGCGCTGTCAGCGTCATAGACATGTCGACCAATCGGATCACCGACACCGTGGAACTCGGGATCGGCGCCCCCACCCAGATGACGCTGAGCCCCGACAAGACCCGCGCGTACGTCGTCGACTACGACCGCGTCGCGGTGCTGTGCACGTTGACCCACGAGGTCGTCACCACCGTTTCGGTCGGTGCCCGGCCGTCCTGCGCCACAGTGGATTCCGACGGCGACCGGCTCTACGTCGCCGACTACGCAGGCGAGGTCAGTGCATTCTCCATCGCCTCGACCCTGCCGCCGCTGTCCTCGCAGCTCATCGCGTCTACCGACCCGATCGCGCTGCGCGCGTCGCGCGAATTGGAGGTAGCGTCCGCTTAGGGCGTGGCGCTATCCGCTGTCGGCCAGCCGCTTGAGCCACTCGGTGAGCAGTTGGCGCTCGGCGGACGTCAAGGGCAGGTCTTCCTTGTCGCGCAACGCTTCTTGCAAAGCCACCGCGCGGCCTGCCAGTTCGGGCGTGGCCGCGCGCTTGCGTGCCGGGTCAGTGGATATCGCGGCCATCATGTCATCGAAAATGATCGACGAAAGTTCCGGATCATGCTGGTCCGGCTGTGTGCCGATCTGGATGAGAATGAATCCCGCTCCGCAAGAACGGAAGTAGGTCGTCGCCCGTTCCACGCTCATGCGCAGGCGGCCCTGATCTCCGAGGCGGCCGATGACCCGGGTCAGTAGCGCAACGGTCTCCGCGGCGACCGGCACAGTGCGTCCTGGCCGGGCCTGGCCAAAGGTGAGCACGTAGCAGTCGGGCTGGTTGAGTCCGAACTCTGCGTGCAGATCCCACAGGTCGCGCAGTTCGACGGCCGGATCCCTGGAGGCGTCGGTCAACAGCCGCTTCTTCTCCAGGTAGCCCTCCAAGACGAAGCCTGCGACGGCGTCGAGCAGGCCGTCCTTGTCGCCGAACTGACGGTAGATGGTCGGCGGCTGCACACCGGCGGCCGCGGCTACCGCCCGCGTCGAGACCGCTTGAATGCCGCCCGTCTGCAACAGGTCGGCCGCGGCTCGCAACATACGCTCCGCGGCTGAGACCGCCCGTTCGCGCGCCTTCGCCACGTTTCCAATGATAACTGCGTCACAATATCGATGGAATTATCATTGTTAACGTTGAATGCGATATCAGTGGAATCGAGAAAAGAGATAATCGCATGTCAGAGGCGAAAAACTCATACGACTTCATCGTCGTCGGCGCCGGGACTGCCGGGTCTGTGCTTGCCGCGAGGCTGTCCGAGGACACGGAAGCCCGCGTACTCCTGGTCGAGGCCGGCGGTGCAACGCCGCCCGCGGCCGCCGCCGATCCGCCGGCGTGGCACACGTTGCTGCGCGGTCAGGCCGACCTGGGTCACCTCACTACCGTGCAAGCGGGCACGGGAACCGCCATTCATCTGGCCCGTGGCCGAGGGATCGGCGGTTCCTCGACGATCAACGCGATGATGTTCGCCCGCGGGCATCGGGACAGCTATGTCGGCTGGGGCCAGTTCGGCGCGAAGGGATGGACGTTCGACGACCTGCTGCCGTACTTCAAGCGCAGCGAGACGGCCGCCCACGGCGATCCGGCGGTCCGTGGGGCATGCGGTCCGTTGGTGGTCGCGCCGGCGAGCCCGATCAATGAAGTACTTGGCGCCGCGTTGGTTGGCGCGGTTCAGGTGGGCTACCCGCGCGCCAAGGATGTGAGTGGCGGCCTCGAAACCGGTTTCGGGCCATCAGATCTGACGATCCTGGACGGAACCCGGCAGAGTGCCGCCGACGCCTATCTGCGGCCCGCACTGGGGCGGCCAAACTTCGACCTCGTCGCTGATGCCGTGGTGCAGCGGGTGACCGTCGAAAATGGTCGGTGCACCGGGATCGAATACCGCCGGGGCGGCGGGGAGCGATCACTGCACATGCGAGTGAAGTCGT
>DASQCE010000524.1:0-3101 GCA_035634855.1 Mycobacterium sp. | reverse complement strand
AAGAAGGTCGACGTACAGAACGAGAAGAACACCAAGCAGGTCATCAAGACCTGGTCGCGTCGGTCGACCATCATCCCCGACTTCATCGGGCACACCTTCGCGGTCCACGACGGCCGCAAGCATGTCCCGGTGTTCGTCACCGAGGCGATGGTCGGGCACAAGCTCGGCGAGTTCGCGCCGACGCGTACGTTCAAGGGTCACATCAAGGACGACCGCAAGGCGAAGCGGCGATGAGCGCTTGCGCGAAGAGCAAAGGACAGCGATGAGCGCTTGCGCGAAGAGCAAAGGACTTTGATGAGTATCACGACTGAATATCCGTCCGCGGTCGCGAAGGCGCGCTTCGTGCGCGTTTCGCCGACCAAGGCGCGCCGGGTCATCGACCTGGTGCGCGGCAAGTCGGTGACCGAGGCCCTGCACATCCTGCGGTGGTCGCCGCAGGCCGCCAGCGAGCCGGTCGCGAAGGTCATCGCCAGCGCTGCGGCCAACGCGCAGAACAACGAGGGGCTGGATCCGTCCACCCTCGTGGTCGCCACCGTCTACGCCGACGAGGGCCCGACCGCCAAGCGCATCCGGCCGCGCGCCCAGGGGCGTGCGTTCCGAATCCGCAAGCGCACCAGCCACATCACGGTGGTGGTCGAGAGCCGGCCGTCGCGCGAGGATCGGGCAGGCCGGTCGGCCGGCACGGCCCGTGCTCGCCGTGCTCAGGGCAGCAGGGCCGCCGCATCGAAGAAGGCAGCCGGAGCCGCAACGGAGGCGACATCACGCACGGCGTCCAAGGCGGCTGCTGAGGCTCCGGCCACGAAGGCACCTGCGACGACGGCTTCCGGAGCCCCGAAGGCGGCGACATCCGGCACAGCCAACAAGTCCGCTGAATCAACGACTGCTGAAGCGTCCGACGAGAAGGAGGGCTCGGAGTAGTGGGCCAGAAAATCAATCCCCACGGCTTCCGGCTCGGTATCACCACCGACTGGAAGTCCCGGTGGTACGCCGACAAGCAGTACAAGGACTACGTCAAGGAAGACGTGGCGATCCGTCGGCTGCTGGCCACCGGTCTGGAGCGCGCCGGCATCGCCGACGTGGAGATCGAACGGACGCGCGACAGGGTCCGCGTCGACATCCACACCGCGCGGCCGGGCATCGTCATCGGCCGCCGCGGCACCGAGGCCGACCGCATCCGTGCCGACCTGGAGAAGCTGACCGGCAAGCAGGTGCAGCTGAACATTCTCGAGGTGAAGAACCCCGAGTCCCAGGCCCAGTTGGTGGCACAGGGTGTGGCAGAGCAACTTTCGAACCGCGTGGCGTTCCGCCGCGCGATGCGCAAGGCCATCCAGTCGGCGATGCGTCAGCCCAACGTGAAGGGCATCCGGGTACAGTGCTCGGGCCGCCTCGGCGGCGCAGAGATGAGCCGCTCGGAGTTCTACCGCGAGGGTCGGGTCCCGCTGCACACGCTGCGCGCCGACATCGACTACGGCCTGTACGAGGCCAAGACCACCTTCGGCCGTATCGGCGTGAAGGTGTGGATCTACAAGGGCGACATCGTCGGTGGCAAGCGCGAGGCGACCGCGACGGTTCCGTCGGGCCCCGATCGTCCGCGCCGCGAGCGTCCGTCGGGCACCCGCCCGCGTCGTAGCGGCGCGTCGGGCACGACCGCGACGAGCACCGACGCCGGTCGTGCCGCATCGGGTGCCGAGGACGCGCCCGCGGTGCCCGACGACGCGCCCGCGGTGGTCGAGGCCGCGGCGGGCACGGAGGCCGCCGCCGGCGCTAGCGCCGAGGCGCCGACGGAGAACACGGAGAGCTGAGTCATGTTGATTCCCCGCAAGGTCAAGCACCGCAAACAACACCACCCCAGGCAGCGAGGCGTCGCCAGCGGAGGGACGTCGGTGAGTTTCGGCGAGTACGGCATCCAGGCGCTGGAACACGCGTACGTCACCAACCGGCAGATCGAGTCAGCTCGTATCGCCATCAACCGGCACATCAAGCGTGGCGGCAAGGTGTGGATCAACATCTTCCCGGACCGTCCGCTGACGAAGAAGCCCGCTGAAACCCGCATGGGTTCGGGTAAGGGCTCGCCGGAGTGGTGGGTTGCCAACGTAAAGCCGGGCCGCGTGCTGTTCGAGCTGAGTTACCCCGATGAAAAGATCGCGCGGGAAGCATTGACCCGTGCAATCCACAAATTGCCGATCAAGGCACGCATTGTTACCCGAGAGGACCAGTTCTGATGGCAGTAGGAGTGTCGCCTGGCGAACTGCGCGAGCTGACCGACGACGAGTTGAAGGACCGACTGCGCGAGTCCAAGGAAGAGCTGTTCAATCTGCGCTTCCAGATGGCGACCGGTCAGCTCGCCAACAACCGTCGGCTTCGTACGGTGCGTCAGGAAATTGCGCGTGTGTACACAGTGCTGCGCGAACGTGAGTTGGGTCTGGCTTCCGGACCCGCGGGTGAGGAATCGTAATGACAGAAACAAAGACCACGTCGAAAGACAAGGGCCCCAAGCACACTCCGCGCGCCGAGAAGCCGCGCGGTCGACGCAAGACGCGTATCGGCTACGTCGTCAGCAACAAGATGCAGAAGACCATCGTGGTGGAGCTGGAGGACCGCAAGAGTCATCCGCTGTACGGCAAGATCATCCGGACCACGACGAAGGTCAAGGCGCACGACGAGAACGGCATCGCCGGTGTCGGCGACCGGGTTTCACTGATGGAGACCCGTCCGCTGTCGGCCACCAAGCGCTGGCGGCTCGTCGAGATCCTCGAGAAGGCCAAGTAGCAGACCAGAGCATTCGACAGCGCCCGCCGTGGATTGAACCATGGCGGGCGCTGTTTTTGTGTTTTCTAGATTATTTCGATTCGGTTAGCGCCGTGTCGTGGCGGCGTTTCGCAGCCTGCCCGACAGTGTCGCGTGTGTACAGGCCAAGCTTGTCTATCACAATGGGCACCAGAACATATTGACCGCCTGGTTCACCGCCGAATACCGGCTCTGGTTCGGGTACCTGCTGCCGGGCATGATGCGCTCGTCCTCACCAATCCCGTTGGGCGGCACGTCGAATCATCTCCGCCGCGACGTGCTGGACCAGATCGGCGCGTGGGATCCGTATAACG
>DASQCE010000523.1:0-3420 GCA_035634855.1 Mycobacterium sp. | reverse complement strand
ACCGCTCGCCGTGATCGGCCGCGCTTCGGGCTGCTACAGCGGGGTCTGGTCACACCAAACGGAGGATGCCGACCGCATTGCGGAATCCCGCGTCATCGAGTCCATCACCGTGTCGAACCTACGCGAGGCAATCAAGAAGCTTGCCTGCGAAGTGCACGTCGGCGACGCCGGTCAACAGACGGGCACTATCGCTGCTGCTCGCCACCACTGAGATAGGAAAAACGTTGCGGTACAAAGCAATTGCTGCGGCTCTCGGCGCAGCGTCGCTGCTCGCAATGGAAATGACGACTGTGAGGAGTCAGCCAAGCGCAGCTACAGCATCGACGGCGCTGCCACGACCGTCACGGAGGGCCCGGACCCAACCACGATGACCAGCGCGTCGTTTGCGCCGGTGGTCAAGGCGACACCAGCCTGCGGATTCATCAGTCAGTGCTCGTATTGATCGGGTTCGGTGGCGGCCTGTGCACGCCGGCACAGAGCGATGGCAATCTGATTCACCACCGCCGCGAGGGACAACGCACCAATCGCCGATGCCCACAACACGATCTCTGTAGCCCTTGGAGTCCCTGTTGATGAAGGTGTGGTCGCACGATCCACTTTGACGGCGCCACAATCCATTTTGGCTCTTACCGCGATCTCAGGCGTTGTGGTCCGATACAACGCTGCTCGGGCATCGGTGTAATCTCCAAAATCCACCTGGTTACATGAGCCGTCGGCGCACTTCCAGAGCCAAACAAAGTTCGGCGACATCTTTTGGGCGCGAGAGAGATCGGCTGGTGCGTCGCTCGATGCGGCGCAAGCGATGGCGCACGGTGTTGGGATGACAGATAAGCACCTCGGCGGCGCTGCGCACCGATGCATCGCTGTCCTGCCACACCCGAAACGTCTCGAACAGCATCTCCCGCTCGGCGTCGGGCAGGTCATCAAAGCCGTCCAATGCGTTACCAATCAGTTTCACCATCACATCGGGGGCACTGAGCGCCGCGGTGGCCAGGATCGAGCCGTCGAACACCGCAACGGGCGAGGCTTGGTGTGGTCGGCCCCGCAGCATCACCGTGGCAAAATGCAGAGCCTGCGGCGTGTCCTGCAGATCCTCGAAGCGCGCACTGACGCCGACTCGATTTGTCGCCAACCGACTCACCAAACCGAGAATCTGGTCAAGATGCCGATCAGACTTGACATGCACGATCCCGACCTGCATATCAGGCCGCAGCCGCCATGCCGAATACACGTCGCGGCTGCGCAGCTTCGATTCGACCTCCGGCAGCGCCTCCATACCCACCGCAGGGCCCTCCGCGACGATGACGACAAACGGACCATCAGCCGGCAGCCGCAGATGGCTGGCCATTTCGCACAGGCTCCAGCGATCAACGGCTCGCCCCTCGAGCAACGAATCAATGAGAAACGGCCGTTGCGATGCCTCGCTCAGCAGCTGCCTCTTCTGCTCGTCGCGGTATACGGCCACCACCACACTCGCAACGAGTTCGGCGAAACCGCTGATGCGCACCTCAATGTCGGCCGGCATCGGGCCGGGTCGTCCCGAACCGACCGCCGCCAGGCCCCACACGCGTCCATCGACGATGACCGGGACGCCCACCGCGGCGCGGATGCCCACGGCACGCACGTGAGTCGCGAGGACGCCGGCGGCGTTCTCGTAGGTGTCCATCCGAGCGGGTCCGCCGGTGCGCTGCACCATCGATGCGAGGGTGTTGCCCGCGGTCGGTGTTCGAGCGCCCACCGGCCACTTCATCGACTCTGCAGCAGGATGGTAAGTCGCCGCCACCATTGTGATTTCATCGCTGGTCTCGTACCGCCACAGTCCGGCACCCTCAGCGGGCACGCACCGACACATTTCCTTGGTCACCGCGTCGAATACCTCCGACGGTTCAACCCCACGGGCGACCAACGTGGCAAGTCGGCGCAACGCCGCCTGCTCGGCGACGAGCCGCCGATACTCGGCGTACAGCGCGACATCCTCAAGATGCTCGTCGAGTTGCTCAGCGAGGCGCGGTTCGTCGGCGGCTAGCAGTTCGTCCATGACTTCCTCGCGAATCAATAGAGGGATAACCGGCAGCACGACACTGTGATGTCATGGGGTCATCGTCAGCCGAAGGGGGACGCGTTCGCATCCGCCAGTGCACAGTGCGATTAGTGGCCGACAGCCAGGTCAATCGGGCAGGACACGATCGAGCTGGCTGCGCGATTCGATACCGAGCTTGTTGAATACTTTGCGCAGGTGGTACTGGACGGTGCGCGCGCTGATGAACATCCGGACCCCGATTTCCGGATTTGAAAGCCCGTCGCGGGCCATCCGCGCGATCTGGGCCTCCTGTGCCGTGAGCTGGTCATTGCCGGTGGCGATCGTGCGTTTGCGGGCCGTTTCGCCGGTGGCCCGTAGCTCACGCCTGGCCCGCTCCGCGAAAGCTTCCATTCCCATTGACTCGAGCATGTCGTGGGCGATGCGAAGCTGGGCTCGCGCATCGATACGGCGGCGCTCCCGGCGTAGCCATTCGCCGTACAGCAGGTGAGCCCGGGCGAGTTCTACCCGTATGCGAGTACGGCCGAGACGCTCGATCGACTCGAGATAGAGCCGTTCCGCGGTGTCACCCTCGCTCAGCAGCGCGCGCGACCGGGCCTCGACGCCGCGCGCCCAGTCGGTGCCGCTTGGTGTGGTCCTCTCGGCCAACCGGCGCAGCGCGTCGGCGGCGACATCAGTGTGTCCGCTGCGCACTGCCGCCTCGACGAGCTCGGCCGCCGCCCAGCTCCGTACCACCATTTCGACCGACTGGGCGGCGGCTCGCCGGGCTGCCTGCATCGCCTTCTCGTAGCTACCGAGGCCGTTGTTCAGCACGGCGTTGGCCCAATCGGCGAGGACGATCCCGATGCCTTCGCCTCGAAGGCTCGCCTCCCGGATGGTTGTGTCGATCAGCCCGGCCGCCTCGGCTTGTCGGCCCCGCAAAGCCGCCAGGCCTAGTTCTGCGGGGTTGGAGATGTGGCTTCCGGTCGCATCGACCACGACCTGATGCTCCCCGATTAGCAAGGCTGCGCCGGTCAGATCACCCGCGAACAACAAGGTGACCGCACGTAAGCTGAGGGCCAGAGGCAGTTCGCTCAGCGCACCGACGCCGCGGGCGAGCTGGATGTGCCGGTCAGAAAGCAGATCCCAGCGATCGTCATCCCAGAGCTGTGGCGCCACGACGCCGGCTAACCAGTGGCAGCGCAGCTGCTCGTCGACCGACATGTCGATGCCGAAGACGTCCAGTGCCCTCCGCAGTATCGGCAGTCCGGCCTTATATCCCTGCTCGAAGTGCGCTGCCAGGCCTTCCAGGAGAAGGTCGGGGGCACGCGTTGCGTGCCGCGGCGGCGGTGCGGCCCCGGCCGCACGTGCCACCTCGTGCACACCACCGCCGAGCGCCAAGT
>DASQCE010000522.1:0-2076 GCA_035634855.1 Mycobacterium sp. | reverse complement strand
GGCGCTGTTCTTCCGGGTCACCGACGAGGACGAAGCCGTGCGGCTGGCCAACGACTCACGCTTCGGTTTGGGCGGATCGGTGTTCACCAGCGACGTCGAGCATGGCATCGAGGTCGCCAACCGCATCGAGACCGGCATGGTCAACATCAACCACCCGGCTCGGCTCAAGGCCGACCTGCCGTTCGGCGGTGTCAAGATCTCCGGCTACGGCCATGAGCTCGCCCACCTCGGCATTGAGGAGTTCATCAACAAAAAGCTCATCAACGTCGTCCCGATCGACGCACCGGCCTGATCGATCCCTGACCTAGAGAACAAGGAACAGCAACCATGCCTAACTTCACCGTGGGGAAGTACCTCGCGACCCGGTTGGAACAGATTGGACTCAAGCACTACTTCATGGTCCCCGGGGACTACAACCTCGTCCTGCTCGACGAGCTGCTGGAGAACACCAACCTCGAGCAGATCGGCTGCTGCAACGAGCTCAACGCGGCCTACGCGGCGGAGGGCTACGCCCGGGTCAACGGGGCCGGCGCCGTGTTCACCACCTTCAACGTGGGCGCGTACTCCGCGCTCAACGGGGTGGCCGGCGCCTACGCCGAACGCCTTCCGGTGATCGTGGTTTCCTCAGGGCCCAACACCAATGACGTGGGCTCCAATCACGTCCTTCACCACACGATGGACAACGGCGACCTGTCGGATCAGTACGAGATTTTCCGGAAGGTGACCTGCAAGGCGGTGCGCATCGTGCACCCCGACGCAGCACCTGCCCTTATCGACGAGGCGATCAGCGCTGCGCTGCGCGAGCGCAAGCCCGCCTACATCGAGATCCCGTGCAACCTGTCGGCCGCGCCGTGTTCTGAGCCGGCGCCGTTCGACACGCTGCCGGCCTGGGAGCCCAGCAACGCGCGGATGCTGACCGACGCTGTCGGGCGGGCCAGCGACCTTGTGCAGCAGGCGAAGAAGCCGATTCTGTTGGCCGGGGTACACCTGCGCGCGCACGGTGCGATCGACGCCTTCCGGGAACTGGCCGAGGCGCTGGGCTGCGCGGTGGCGGTGATGCCCAACGCCAAGGGGTTCTTCCCCGAAGACCATCCGCAATACGTCGGCATCTACTGGGGCGAGGTGAGCAGCCCGCAGTGTCAGGCCATCGTCGACTGGGCCGACCTCATCGTGGCGGCGGGGGCGGTGTTCAACGACTACACCACGGTGGGCTGGAGCGCGCAGCCGGCCCGCGGGCGGCTCATCAGTGCCGAGCCCCGGAAGGTGCAGTTGCCCGACGCCGAATACCACGGCGTGGCGCTGGCCGAGTTCGTGTCCGATCTGGCCAAGAAGGTCGAACCCAATGCCGCGACGCTGACCCAATACCACCGGCTCCACCGGACCACGTCCGTCCCGGTGGCGACCGCGGACGTCGAGCCCACGACCCCGTTGAGCCGGGTCGAGCTGTGGCGCCAGATCGAGCAAGACCTCGACTCAAAAACCACGCTGCTGGTGGAAACCGGTGACTCCTGGCTCAACGGCATGTACACCCGGTTACCCGGCGGCGCCAGGTTCGAGATCGAGATGCAGTACGGCTCGATCGGCTGGTCCGTACCGGCGAGCTTCGGCTACGCGAAGGGCCTTGAGCCCGACCGGCGCCTGGTCTCGGTCATCGGCGACGGGTCCTTCCAGCTGACCGCCCAGGAAGTGTCCAACATGATCCGCCACCGCCAAGAGATCCTGATCTTCCTGGTCAACAACCGCGGATACGTGATCGAATCGGCGATCCACGACGGTCCCTACAACTACTACAAAAACTGGGACTACGCCGGCCTGATCGACGTATTCAACGCAGGAGACGGCGGCGGTCTGGGGCTGACCGCGAGCACCGCGGGAGACCTGGCCGAGGCCATCAGCAAGGCACACGCCCACAAAGGCGGACCGGTCCTGATCGAATGCCAAATCCCCAACGACGACGCCAGCCCTGAGCTGATTTCCTGGGGATCCAAGGTCGCTCACGTCAACGGCCGCCCGGACCCGCGATTCTAAGAAAGGAGCTGCCCACGCCGTTTCGAATCCACGACGATCCTCCCGCAG
>DASQCE010000521.1:0-3443 GCA_035634855.1 Mycobacterium sp. | reverse complement strand
CCGCCGACAACCCGTACGTTCCCGGCGAGATACCGTGCTACACCGTAGAAGGCGTGCCGTACTACACGCCTCCCGGCGCCCCCTGCTAGTCAGAGGTCAAGCAGCGCCAGCTCCGGAGCCTCGATGAGGCCGCGCAGTTCGCGCAGGAACGCCGCGACCTGAGCGCCGTCGATGATGCGATGGTCGAAGGCACATGTCAGCGACATCGTCGGGCGCACAACCACTTCGCCGTCGACGACCACCGGCCGCGACTTAAGGGAACCCATGCCGAGAATGGCCGCCTCCGGATAGTTGATCACCGGCACGCCCTCGTCCAACCCCAGCGCGCCGAAGTTGGACACCGTGAACGTCGAGCCCTGCAGTTCCGACGGTTTGAGCGTGCCTGCCCGCGCGTCGCGGATGAGCCGCGTGACCACGGCCGCCAACTCCCGAGTGGTCATGTCATGCGCATCGCTGACCACAGGCACCAAGAGCCCGCGCGGCGCCGCAACGCCGAACCCCAGATGCACCGCGGAATGCACGTGGATCTGCGGCCCATCGGTGGTGTCCAGCCACGTCGAGTTCAAGTTCGGGTGGTGCCGCAGTGCGATCATCAGCAGCCGCAGGGTCAGCACGAACGGCGTGATCGGCGACTCGTCGTCCGCGATGTCGCGCACGCGGTCACGCATCCTGATCAGGCTCGAACAGTCGACCTGAACACCCGCGTGCGCATCCGGTATCTGCCTGCGCGACAACGTCATCCGGTGCGCCATCTCCGCCTGCACGCCGCGCACCGCCACCATCTCCGGGGTCGGCGCCGACCTACCCGCCGCGGCGAGGACATCCTCGCGCGTGATCAGCCCGTCCGGGCCGGAACCCGTCACCCGCGTGAGGTCGACATTCAACTCGGCGGCCAGCTTTCGCACCGGCGGCTTGGCGCGCGGGCGCTCGCCGACCGATCCACGCCTGCTGGTGTCCATGTCGTCGTCGGCCCCGTAGCCGACAAGAACCGGCTTGCGCACCGTGCCGCTGGCGCGCGACGGAGGGTCGACGGTTTCGGGGGCTGAATTGCCGGCTCGGCCGGCGGGCTCGGCCACCGACGTCGCAATGCGAACGAGAACCGAGCCGACGGTCAGCGTCTGGCCTTCGGCACCGCCGAGCTCGACGATCCGGCCGGCATACGGACTGGGAATCTCGACCACGGCCTTATTCGTCTCCACCGTGCACAACGTCTGGTTCAGCTCGACCTCGTCACCGACCGCGACGTTCCAGCCGGTGATCGTCGCGTCTTCGAGGCCTTCACCCAAGTCCGGGACGAGGAACTCCTTCACGGCGCTCATGGCTGCTCCATCGCCCGCTCGACGCAGTCCAACAGTCGGTCAGGGCCCGGTAGCCACAGCTTCTCCAGCCGTGCGGGCGGATACGGCGTGTCAAACCCGGTGGCGCGCAACACCGGTGCCTCCAGGTCGTAGAACAACTCCTCCTGAACCCGGGCCGCCAGCTCGGCACCGAAGCCCAGCGTGCGCGGGCCTTCGTGCATCACCACCGCGCGGCCGGTCTTGCGCACCGAGTCGGCGACGGTGTCGAAGTCGAGCGGGTTCAACGACCTCAGGTCGATGACCTCCAGACTCCAGCCGCGCTGATCGGCAAGTTCCGCCGCGCTCAACGCCGTGGCGACGAGCGAACCGTACGTCACCACCGTGACGTCCGCGCCGATGCGACGGACCGCGGCCCGTCCGATCGGCAGTGCGGGCGCGGTGGTGTCGACCGCTTCACGGGTCCAGTACCGCCGTTTGGGCTCCAGATAGATCACTGGGTCGCGGCTCACAATCGACTGCCGCAGTAGCCAATACGCGTCCGACGGCGTCGACGGCACGACGACCTTCAGCCCGGCGGTGTGCAGCCAGTAGCTCTCCGTGGACTCGGAATGATGTTCTACAGCCCCAATTCCACCGAATGACGGAATGCGGATGGTCACCGGCATGTCGACATCGCCGCGGGTGCGCATCCGGTACTTGGCCAAGTGGCTGACCATCTGATCGAACGCGGGCGCGGCGAACCCGTCGAACTGGATCTCGGGCACGGGCACCAACCCGCGGATCGCCAGTCCGATCGCGATGCCGACGATGCCCGACTCCGCCAACGGAGTGTCGAAACACCGTTGTTCGCCGAATGTTTCGGCCAGCCCCTCGGTAACCCGGAACACGCCGCCGAGCTTGGCGACGTCTTCCCCGAATACCAGCACCCTCTCGTCGGCCGCCATCGCGTCATGCAGGGCGCGGTTGATCGCCTGCGCCATCGTGAGATTGGGGGACGTCGGCACGCCTATCGGACGTGCCGCCAGGGGCACGGTGGTCAGCATCGGGCCGAACGGCTCTTCCGCGTCGTCGCCGTGCATCGGGGGTCGCTCGATGATCTGCGTCATGTCACGCCTCCTTCGCCAACTCGGCCAGCAGTTGCTCTCGCTGGCGCGCCAAATCCGGGGTGATGTCGTGGTAGACCGCGTCGAACATCTCGGCGACGTCGAAGTCGTCGGCGCCAACGACCGAATCGCGCAGTTCCGTTCGCAATCGCTGCGATTTCGCCGCGACGCGCTCCTCCAACCGCTCGGTCCACACCCCGGCGGCTTGCAGATAGTTGCGGTACCGCGCAATCGGATCGAGCGCCGACCAGTGGTCGACCTCGTCCTGTGACCGGTACCGGGTCGGGTCGTCGGACGTGGTGTGCGGACCCATCCGGTAGGTGATGGCTTCGATAAGCGTCGGGCCGCCGCCGTCACGGGCCCGCGCAGCGGCCTCCGCGGTCACCGCGTAGCAGGCCAGCACATCGTTGCCGTCCACGCGGATGCCCGGCATCCCATAGCCGATCGCCCTGTGCGCGATCGACGGCGCCGCCATCTGATGGCTGATCGGCACCGAGATTGCCCACTGGTTGTTCTGGATGAAGAACACGCACGGCGCCTTGAACACCGCCGCGAAGTTCAGCGCCTCGTGCGCGTCACCCTCACTGGTGGCACCGTCGCCGAGGAACGCCAGCGTCACCGAATCCTCGCCCAGCCGCTGGGCTCCCATCGCCGCGCCCACCGCGTGCAGACCGTGCGTGCCGATGGGGATGGCGATCGGCGCGCAGCACCGTTCGGTGAACCCGATCCCGCCGTGCCACTTGCCCCGCCAGACAGCACCCATCTGGGCCGGCGTGATGCCGCGTAACAGGAAAGCGCCGATCTCGCGGTACTGGGGGAACAACCAGTCGGTCTTGCGCAGGCACGCCGTCGCCCCGATCTGAGCGGCCTCCTGGCCGCGGCACGACGCGAACAGCGCCAACTCGCCCTGGCGTTGCAGGTTGATGAATTCGCCGTCGAGGTCGCGCGTGACGACCATGAGCTCGTAGAGCCAGCTCAGCGTTTCGGGTGGCAGATCGCGGCTGTAGCGATCCTCGGCTGTCGGTGACCCGTCGGGGTCCAC
>DASQCE010000520.1:0-19185 GCA_035634855.1 Mycobacterium sp. | reverse complement strand
CACGGCCCATTACGCGGTGGTCACCGCCAACCCGCTGGCCACTCAGGCGGCATGCGAGGTGCTGAGCAAGGGCGGCACGGCCGCCGACGCGCTCGTTACCGCGCAGGCGGTGCTCGGCCTGGTGGAGCCGCAGTCCTCCGGCGTCGGCGGCGGTGGGTTCCTGCTGTACTACGACGCCGCCGCGGGCTCGGTGCAGGCCTACGACGGCCGCGAGGTGGCGCCGAAGGCGGCCACCGAGAACTACCTGCGCTGGATCTCCGACGCCGACCGCACCGTCCCGAAGCCCGACGCCCGTGCGTCCGGCCGGTCCATTGGCGTGCCCGGCATCCTGCGCCTGCTGCAGGACGTCCACACCGAACACGGCAAGACAGCGTGGCGTGACCTGTACTCGCCGGCCGTGACGATGGCAGACGACGGCTTCGAGATCAGCCCGCGGCTGGCAGCCGCGATCGCCGACGCCGCCCCGCAGCTGAAGGTCGATCCGAACGCCTCGGCCTACTTCCTAAATTCCGACGGCAGTCCGAAGACATCGGGAACCCGGCTGACCAATCCCGCCTACTCAAAAACGTTGGGCGTCATCGCATCCGATCCGCAGTCGTTCTACACCGGCGACATAGCCCGGGATATCGAGGCAGCCGCCGCC
Organism: Mycobacterium sp.; assembly: GCA_035634855.1. Taxonomy (GTDB): domain Bacteria; phylum Actinomycetota; class Actinomycetes; order Mycobacteriales; family Mycobacteriaceae; genus Mycobacterium. The sequence continues at coordinate 18,542 of DASQCE010000520.1, read as the reverse complement.
GACACCAGCGGCGGCCGAACCCCGAGCCTGATGACGGTGCAGGACCTGTCCGGCTACACCGCCAAGAAACGCGAACCGCTCTGCACTCCCTACCGCGGCAAGGAGATCTGTGGCATGCCCCCGCCGTCGTCCGGCGGCATTGCGGTGGCGGCGACGCTGGGCATGCTCGAGCATTTCCCGATGGCCAATCACAAGCCCACAGACGTCGACCTCAACGGCGGCAAACCCACGGTGATGGGTGTCCACCTGGTCTCCGAGGCCGAACGCCTGGCCTATGCCGATCGCGACAAGTACGTTGCCGACACCGATTTCGTTCCGCTGCCCGGCGGTTCGCCCAACACATTGCTGGGCAGTGACTACCTCGCGGGCCGGGCCGCGCTGATCTCCGAGCAGCACACCATGGGCACCGCCAAGCCCGGCGTATTCGGCCCCCTGACCACGTCTGCGCCGCCGACACCCGAGCACGGCACCAGCCAGGTCAGCATCGTCGACGCACAGGGCAACGCGGCCGCCCTGACGACCACGGTGGAATCCGCGTTCGGCTCGTTCCACATGGTGGACGGATTCATCCTAAACAATCAGCTCACCGACTTCGCCGCCGAACCCGCGGGGCCGGACGGTGTGCCGGTAGCCAATCGCGTCGAGCCGGGAAAACGGCCACGCAGCTCGATGGCACCCACGCTGGTGTTCGACGGCACGGGCCAGTCCGGAGCCAAGGGACCGCTGTACGCGGTGCTGGGCTCGCCGGGCGGCTCGGTGATCATCCAGTTCGTCGTCAAAACCGTTGTGGGAATGATTGATTGGGGGCTGGACCCGCAACAGGCGGTTTCCGCGGTGGACTTCGGCGCCGCGAATTCGCCGAAGACGAACGTCGGCGGTGAACATCCCGCCATCGACACGTCCGACAACGGCGACCACGACCCGCTGGTGCAGGGCCTACGACAGCTCGGGCATCAGGTCGACCTGGCCGACCAGTCCAGCGGTCTGTCGGCCATCGCCCGCGACGTCGCGGGTTGGGTTGGTGGCGCCGACCCGCGGCGCGAGGGACTGGTCATGGGCGACACCCGGTGACGGCGGTGACGGCCCGCGTCGCCAGGCTCACCGAGTCGGACTGGCGGGTGTTCGCCCGTGTTCGGTTGCGGGCGTTAACCGATTCCCTCGGTGAGAACGACCCGCAGTTTCAACAGGAAGCGGCATTCACCGCCGCGCAGTGGCGCCGCCGCCTGCGCGATCACGCCCAATTTGCGGCGCTGATCGGCAACCGACCGGTCGGGCTGATCGGCGCGCAACAGGAGAACGCCGAAACCGTGTACCTGTATTCGCTGTGGTTAGACCCGACCGCACGCGGCCACGGCCTGGCGCGGCCGCTGGTGGGCGCGGCGGTGGACTGGGCACGCGACCTCCGGGCGCGAACTGTCACACTGCGGGTGGCCGCCGACAACGCGGTGGCCCGTGGTGTCTACGAAAGCCTGGGATTCACCGTTGCCGCAGCTGAAACTCCCGGTCCGCAAGACGAAGTCGCGATGTTGCTCAGCGTTGGTTGATGTCGGGCCGATAGCGTGCCAGCAGCCCGCGTACACGGTCCATCGCGTCGACGGCGCGCTCCTTGTCGACGGCCTGGATCGCCATCACCGGGATGTACTCATCGTCGGGCAGGTCCACCCTGGCCCAGCGGGCTCCGCGCGGAAAAGACACGCCTACCACATCCGACCACGGGATCATTTTGTAACCGAACAGGTTTCGCACCGCGATACCTGTAGCGCCGACCCGAAGCCGGGGTCGGGCCAACAACAGCACCGCGCCGGCGATGACGACCCCCAGCAGCGCGATCGCCACCTGGTCGGCGGTCTGGAAGATCACGCCCGTCGACGAAATCTTGAGCAGCGCACCGACGGCGATGTGGGCCGCCAGGATCAGGGCCGCCGCGGCATAGGCGAAATACGGTGTCAGATGGGGCCGTATCTCGATATCCCAGGCGCTCATGACCGCAGATCGCGCAGTGTCAGCGCGGTCGACAACGCCGCGGCGGCGGCCTGCGCACCCTTGTCCTCGGCCGAGCCCGGCAACCCCGCCCGATCCAGCGCCTGCTGCTCGGTATTCGTGGTGAGCACTCCGTTGGCCACCGGAGTGGACAAATCCAGCGACACCCGCGTCAGCCCCTGGGTCACCGCATCACACACGTAGTCGAAATGCGGTGTCTCGCCCCGGATCACCACGCCCAGTGCCACCACCGCGTCGTGGTTGGCGGCCAGTGCCTGTGCCACCACAGGGATCTCGATCGCACCAAGCACGCGAACGATGGTCGGGTTGTCGATGCCCGCGTCCGCGGCGACCTTGCGCGCACCGTCGAGCAACGCGTCGCAGATCTTGTCGTGCCACGTGCTGGCAACGATGCCCAGCGTCAATCCCGATGCGTCGAGCTGTGGCAGGTCGGGAACGCCCGCGCCTCCGCTCAATTCAAGGCTCCGCCCTGGCTGCTCAATTCAGGGCTCCGCCCTGGCTGCTCACAGTGCGCCACCGAACTCGCCGGGCACCGCTTCGTCGTAGTCCTCCAGGCCTACGAGGTCGTGGCCCATCCGGTCGCGCTTGGTCATCAGGTAGCGGATGTTCTCCGCGTTGGCGCGCACCGGGAGTGGCACGCGCTCGATGATGTGCAGGCCGTAGCCGTCGAGGCCGACGCGCTTGGCGGGATTGTTGGTCAGCAGCCGCATCGAACGCACGCCGAGGTCGACGAGGATCTGGGCACCGATCCCATAGTCACGCGCATCCGCTGGCAACCCCAACTTGAGGTTGGCGTCCACCGTGTCGTCACCGGCGTCCTGCAATTGGTAGGCCTGCAGCTTGTGCATCAGGCCGATGCCGCGCCCCTCGTGGCCGCGCATGTAGAGCACCACGCCACGGCCCTCCCGGGCGACCATCGCCAACGCGGCGTCCAACTGCGGGCCGCAGTCGCAGCGGCGGGAACCGAACACATCACCGGTGAGGCACTCGGAGTGCACCCGCACGAGCACGTCGTGACCGTCGCCGTGCGGTCCGGCGATGTCGCCGCGCACCAGCGCCACGTGCTCGACGTCTTCATAGATGCTGGTGTAGCCGACTGCCCGGAACTCACCGTGCCGGGTCGGGATGCGGGCCTCCGCGATGCGCTCGATGTGCTTTTCGTGTTTGCGCCGCCACTCGATCAAGTCGGCGATCGAGATCAGCGCCAGGCCATGCTCATCGGCGAAAATCCGCAGCTCATCGGTCTGCGCCATCGCGCCTTCGTCTTTTTGGCTGACGATCTCGCAGATCGCGCCCGCTGGCTGCAGGCCGGCAAGCCGAGCCAGATCGACGGCGGCCTCGGTGTGGCCGGGGCGGCGCAACACCCCGCCGTCCTTCGCGCGCAGCGGCACCACATGTCCGGGCCGGGTGAAGTCTTCTGCAATGCTGGACGGATCGGCGAGCAGACGCATGGTCGTCGCGCGATCGGAGGCTGAAATACCCGTACCCACACCATTTTTCGCATCGACGGTGACGGTGTAGGCGGTGCCGTGCTTGTCCTGATTGACCGCGTACATCGGCAGCAGTCCGAGCCGGTCGCAGGCCGCGCCGTCCAATGGCACACACAGGTAGCCCGACGTGTAGCGCACCATGAAGGCAACGAGTTCGGGAGTGGCCTTCTCGGCGGCGAAGATGAAGTCGCCCTCGTTCTCGCGATCCTCGTCGTCGATGACGACAACAGCCTTGCCCGCGGCTATATCGGCAACCGCCCGCTCCACGGAGTCCAGCCTCGTCATCACATCAGTATGAACCACGGGTGCGCTTGTCTTATTGCCGCTCCCCTGAGCTGGGCTGATACACCGATCAGGCGAAGGGATTTGAGCGTGACAACCGGGCTGCGAAGAAGCTGTCAGGTGTTAGTGCCGCTGGGCTCATCACCGGAGCCGAGCAACCGCTCGACGTATTTCGCGATGATGTCGACCTCGAGGTTGACGCGTGTCCCGACCTCCGCCTTGCCGAGCGTGGTCAGATCCAACGTCGTCGGAATCAACGACACCTCGAACCAGTCATGGCCGAGGCCGGAAACCGTGAGGGACACTCCGTCGACGGTGATCGAACCCTTCTCGACGACATACCGGGACAGCGCCGTCGGCAGCGCGATCCGCACGACTTCCCAGTGTTCGGACGGTGTGCGTGCGATCACGTGCCCGGTGCCGTCGACGTGTCCCTGGACGATGTGTCCGCCCAGGCGGCTGTTGATCGCGGCGGCGCGCTCCAGGTTGACCTGACTGCCGACGCCGACAGCGCGCAGGCTCGACCGGTTCAGCGTTTCGCCCATCACGTCGGCGCTGAACGCACCGTCGGGCAGTACCTCGACGACCGTCAGACAAACTCCGTTCACCGCGATCGAGTCGCCGTGCCCGGCGTCGGCCGTGACGACGGGCCCGCGGATGACTAGACGGGCCGAGTCGCCGAGTTCTTCCTTGCCGACGACCTCGCCCAGTTCTTCGACGATTCCGGTGAACACGCCGCCAGACTAACCAGATAGCCGCTTCTCGCCGAAGAACGTGGCCACCGGGTTGCCGTTGAAATTTGCGATCGGCACATAACCCTCGGACTCGTACAGCCCGCGCGCGTGCGGCTGGCGGGGGCCGGTGTCCAGCCGCGCGATGCGATAACCCAGGCCGCGGGCGGCATCCTCCAGTGCGCGCAGCAGCGTCCGCGCCACGCCTTGCCCCCGTGCGGCGGGCACCACGTACATGCGTTTTATCTCACATCCACCGTCCGGGAGCCGCTTGACTCCCCCGCCGCACACCGCCTCGCCGTCGCGGTAACCGACCAGGAACGTGCCGCCGGGCGAGGCGAGTTCAGCCACACCTGCCGTGGGCATGTCCGGGGCATTGAGGTCCAGTCCGCCGTAGAGCTCGCGCATCTCCTCGATCATCGCCGCCACGAGCGCGGCGCCGTCACCGTCGGCCGCGGACACGTGCCGAAAGTCCAGTTCGGAAGCCACGATTCCACTTCTACCGGCAGCACGCTCGACGCGTCCACATCGCAACACCCTCTACGATGCACTCATGCAGACGCGCCTGTTGGCCATCTTCGCCGTCCTCTTCACCGCCATCGCCCTCGTCGCCGGGTGCTCCTCGAAGTCACAGGACGCGAGCAAGGCACTCCCGGACGCCGCCACGCTGTTGAAGCAGTCCAGCGAGACCACCAAGTCCGAGTCGAGCGTGCACATGAAGCTGGCCGTGCAGGGCGAGATCAAGGAACTGCCGATCGAGTCCCTCGAGGGAGATCTGACCACCAAGCCCGCCGTCGGCGCCCAGGGCACGGCCAACATCGTCTTCCTGGGCCAACGGCTCGAGGGCGTGGATTTCGCGGTTGTGGACGGCACGCTGTTCGCCGCGCTCACCAAGGGCAGCTTTCAGGACCTCGGCCCGGCCGTCGACATCTACGACGTGTCGGCCATCCTGAACCCCGACACCGGCCTGGCCAACGTGTTGGCGAATTTCACCGACCCCAAGGCCGACGGCCGCGAGACCCTCAACGGCGTCGACACCGTCCGAGTCACCGGCACGATCAGCGCTGACGCCGTCAACAAGATCGCGCCGCAGATCGCCGCGACCGGGCCCGTGCCGGGTACCGCGTGGATCCGCGAGGACGGCAACCACGAACTGATCCAGGCCAAGATGGATCCGACACCCAACAACAGCATCACAATGACCTGCTCCGACTGGGGCAAGCCGGTGACCGTCAGCAAACCCGCAGTCTGATGGGCGCATCGCCCGCAGTCGCTCGGCCGGCAACATCGGGTCGGCGTGTCGCGATCAGCGCCGGCAGCCTCGCGGTGCTGCTGGGTGCCCTCGACACCTATGTCGTGGTCACGATCATGACCGACATCATGAAAGACGTCGGCATCGGCATCAATCAGATCCAGCGGGCCACACCGATCATCACCTGGTATCTCCTGGGCTACATCGCGGCCATGCCACTGCTGGGCCGCGCCTCGGACCGCTTCGGCCGCAAACTGGTGCTGCAGGTAAGCCTGGCCGGGTTCGCTGTCGGCTCGGTCGTCACCGCGATGTCGAATGACCTGTTGCCCCTCATCATCGGCCGAGCGATCCAGGGCACCGCCAGTGGTGCGCTGCTGCCGGTGACGCTGGCGCTGGCGGCCGACCTGTGGTCCGCGCGCAACCGCGCGAGCGTGCTTGGCGGCATCGGCGCCGCGCAGGAGCTGGGCAGCGTGCTCGGGCCGCTGTACGGCATCGCGGTGGTATGGGCGCTGCACAGCTGGCGCGACGTCTTCTGGATCAACGTGCCGCTGGCCGCGATCGCGATGGTGATGATCCACTTCAGCCTGCCGTCGAAAGAGAAGAGCGAGACGCCTGAAAAGGTCGACGTGATCGGCGGCGTGCTTCTCGCGATCGCACTGGGTCTGGCCACTTGGGGTTTGTACAACCCGGCGCCGGACGGCAAGCAGGTGTTGCCGAGCTATGGCTTGCCACTGCTGGTGGGCGCACTGGTCGCAGCCGTCGCGTTCTTTGTTTGGGAGCGCTTCGCCAACACTCGGCTGATCGAACCCGCCGGTGTGCACTTCCGACCGTTCCTGGCCGCGCTGGGCGCCTCGCTGACGGCCGGAGCGGCGCTGATGGTGACGCTGGTCAACGTCGAGTTGTTCGGCCAGGGCGTGCTAGGTCAGGACCAAAACCAGGCAGCAGGCCTGCTGCTGCGGTTTCTGATCGCGCTGCCGATCGGCGCGCTGCTGGGCGGTTGGATCGCAACCAAGATCGGCGATCGGATCGTGGCGTTCGCGGGGCTGCTGATCGCCGCGGGCGGCTATTGGCTGATCGCCAAGTGGCCCGTCGACGTGCTGGCGGCCCGCCACGACCTGGGCCTGTTCACCCTGCCGACGCTGGACACCGACCTCGCCATCGCCGGCCTTGGCCTCGGCCTGGTGATCGGGCCGCTGACATCGGCGACACTGCGGGTGGTCCCCGCCGCCCAGCATGGGATCGCCTCGGCAGCGGTGGTGGTGGCCCGGATGATCGGCATGTTGGTCGGGATCGCGTCGCTGAGCGCATGGGGCCTGTACCGCTTCAACCAGCATCTGGCCAGCCTGCCCAGCGCAGGCGGAAACAACCTGATGGAGCGGCTTGCCGCACAGGCGGCCCGCATCCGCACGGCCTATGTCATGCAGTACGGCGAGATCTTCACCATCACCGCCATCGTCTGCGTGGTCGGCGCGCTGCTCGGCCTGTTGATCAGCGGCAGGCACGAACACGCCGACGAGCCTGCGCCCATCGTCGACACCGACGACACGCCGACCGCGCTGATCGACGCCCCGACGCAGGCGAGCTCACGGCAACCATCGTCGGTCGATACGGTGCGAATCCAACCGCCGCCGGGGCGGCACCGCTCCGGCTAGGCGCTCAGCAGCGCTCGACTCCCCGGCGAATCAGCGGGAGCTCCTGGACCTTTGCCGGCTCGTCGGCGGTCAGGCTCCGCCACGTATCGCAGATGAATGCCTTGAGGCCTTTGGGGTCTACGGGTCGAATACTGAGCCAGTCCTGCAATGCAGTCACGCTCGTTGTCCTTTGTTAGTGCTCACCAGGCGCGCAACCTCGTCGGTGAAAGCGCTTTGGTACGAGTGTACCGGCGGAAACGGCCTGATTGGTTGCTAGCCGCGCCGGGTACGCGTGCGAAAGCCAACAATTCGAGGGGAGGAAATTCATGTCAACTTCACTGAATGGCAAGACGATTGCCTTCCTCGTCGCACCCGAAGGCGTCGAGCGGGTCGAACTCACCGAGCCTTGGAAGGCTGTCAAGCAAGCCGGCGGCACACCTGAGTTGGTGTCCACGGAAGTCGGAAAGATCCAGGCCTTCAACCACCTGACACCGGCCGACACATTCGAAGCGGACAAGGCGGCCGACAGTGCTTCCGCGTCCGACTACGCCGCGCTGGTACTGCCCGGCGGTGTGGCCAACCCCGACTTCCTGCGCAGCAACGAAGCCGCCGTTGCGTTCGCGAAGAGTTTCTTCGACGCCGGCAAGCCGGTTGCGGTGATCTGCCACGGGCCGTGGACGCTGATCGAGGCTGACGTCGTGCGCGGCCGGACGATGACGTCGTGGCCGAGTGTCAAGACCGACCTGCGCAATGCGGGCGCCAACTGGGTCGATGACGAGGTCGTCGAATGCTCGCGCGGGCCAAACACGTTGGTGTCGAGCCGCAAGCCGGACGACCTGCCGGCGTTCTGCAACACACTGGTCGGGGTCTTCGCCAAGGACGCGTCATAGCCGAAACCGGGCGCGCGAATGTTAAGGCGTCGGTAATCTCGCGGACATGCTGATCGCCGCGCTGCGCGACATGCAGTGGCGTAGACGGCGCTTTGTCATCGCGATCCTTTCCACCAGCATCATCTTCGCGATGACACTCGCCCTCACCGGGCTCGCGAACGGGTTCCGGGTCGAGGCCGACAAGACCGTCGATTCGCTCGGCGTCGATGTGTTCCTGGTCAAGGCCGGCGCGTCCGGCCCGTTCGTCGGGGCTACCCCGTTCGCGCCAGTGGACTTGCCACAGATTGCCTCGGCCCCTGGCGTGGTTGCAGCGGTTCCGCTCGCATACGCCGGCGGCACGGCCACGCTGGGTGAGACGACGCGCAATGTCGACATATTCGGCGCCCCGGAGCACGGACCCGGTATGCCCGCCGTGTCGGAGGGCCGGCCAGCGGCGACACCGGACGAGGTCGCGGTGTCGAGCACACTCGGACGCCAGATCGGCGACGACGTCGAAATCGCTTCGCGCAGACTGCGCATCGTCGGCATCGTGGAGAACTCCACCGCGCTGGCGAACCTGCCCAACGTCTTTCTCACCACACAGGGCGCACAACAACTGGTGTACGGCGGTCAACCGCTCGTCTCATCGATCGGCATACGCGGCAACCTCGGGCAGACACCCGACGGTTATCGGGCTATCGACAGGGCAGGGGCGGTCGCCGATCTGCTCCGGCCGCTGAAGGTGGCGGTGAGTTCGATCACTATCGTCGCGGTTCTGCTGTGGGTGGTCGCGGCTCTGGTTGTCGGATCTGTGATCTATCTGTCCGCGCTCGAACGCCTGCGAGACTTCGCGGTGTTCAAGGCGATTGGCGTCCCTACCCGCAACATCGCCGCCGGGCTCGCGATGCAGGCGGTGATCGTGGCGCTGCTTGCCGCACTTGTCGGCGCCGGGCTTTCGCGGCTGCTCGGACCGCTGTTCCCGATGCAGGTGATCGTGCCCGCGGAGGCCTTCATCGCGCTACCCGCGATCGCCGTCGTCATCGGCTTGATCGCCAGTGCGACAGGACTGCGTCGCGCCGTGTCCGTCGATCCCGCACTGGCCTTCGGAGGTCCTTGAGCCATGGGCGATTTGTCCATCCAGAACCTCACTGTCGAATACGCCAGCGGCGCAGATACCGTCCGGCCGATCGACGGCCTGAACCTCGATGTGGCCGCGGGCTCACTGGTAATCCTGATGGGCCCCAGCGGCTGCGGAAAGACAACGTTGTTGTCGTGCCTCGGCGGCATCCTCCGACCGAGCGGGGGCGCCATCAAGTTCGGTGATGTCGACGTCACGTCCCTCGACGCCCGCGGGCTGTCGACATACCGCCGCGAGACAGTGGGCATCGTGTTCCAGGCGTTCAACCTCGTGCCCAGCCTCACGGCGATCGAGAACGTGATGGTCCCGCTGAGCTCGACGGGCATTTCGCGACGCGCGGCTCATAAACGGGCAGGACAGCTGTTGGCACGGGTCGGCCTCGAGGACCGGTTGTCGCACCGGCCCGGCGATCTCAGCGGTGGGCAGCAACAGCGCGTCGCGGTCGCACGGGCGATCGCGCTTGATCCGCCCCTTGTATTGGCCGATGAGCCCACCGCGCACCTGGATTTCATCCAGGTCGAGGAGGTATTGCGGTTGATCCGCGAACTCGCGTCGGGCGATCGGATGGTGGTCGTCGCAACCCACGACAGCCGGATTCTGCCGTTGGCCGATCGCGTCGTCGAGCTGGTTCCGGACTTCGCGTCGACGGACCGGCCCCCCGACACGGTTCGGCTGGAAGCCGGCGAGGTGTTGTTCGAGCAGGGCACGATGGGCGACTTGATCTACGTCGTGTCCGAGGGTGAACTCGAGATCGTCCGCGAATTGGCGAGCGGTGGCGAGGAATTGCTGAAGGCCGTCACCTCCGGCGACTACTTCGGCGAGATCGGCCCCGTGTTCCACATGCCACGCTCGGCCACCGTGCGGGCGCGAACCGATGCGAAGGTGGTCGGCTATACCGTGCGAGCCTTCCGGGAGCGGCTCGGTCTGGGCGGGGTGCGCGACCTCATCGAACACCGCCCGCTGGAGCTCGACGAGCAGACCCACTGAACCTGGCGGACCGCTCGCCCGTTGAGGGAGGCGCAAACCTCGAGGCAGCGGCAAGTGGACAGGATCCACGACCTCCTCACCGATGACTTCGTCGATCACGGCCCGCCGGTTTCCCCGACGCCGGGCCCGGATGGCCACATCACGATCCTGACTTTCGTCACCACCGTGCTGCAGATCCGGTACGAAGTCCACGACGTCATATGCGACGGCGACATGGTGGCGATCCGCGCCAGCGCGCACGGTGTCAATGCGGTGTCACCAGGGCATCGAGCCGACCGGTCGGCCCTTCGCGATGAAGACCGCGCACACTACCGGTCCCGCAACGGTCGACCGTGCGCGCACTGGGGCGTGCGCGACGAGCTCGACGCGCTATCAGGTCGGCGCGCTGACGCCACCTCAGGTTTAGGCCGGGACGAGGCTGAGCAGCAGGTCCGGGCCCATCGGCTCGATTCCGTCGAACCGCCAGCGCTGCGCATGAGCGATGGACAGCACGCCCACGTCATCGACGGCGGTGATGGGCCCGCCCAACAGAATTGGCGCCACATAGGCAAGGATCCGGTCGATCGCACCGGCCCGCAGAAACGCACCGGCCAACGTCGGGCCACCCTCCAGCAGCACATCGGTGCGATCCGACAACGCCTTGATCACCTCGTGCGGATCACGGGTGCGGATCACCATCGTGCGTGAGTCGTCGTTGAGAACTCTTGCCTCGGAGGATATTTCGCGTTCACCAACGACGACGCGCAGCGGCTGACGCTCGGCCAGGGTGCCGTCCGGCAAACGGGCCGTCAGCACCGGGTCGTCGACGAACACCGTTCCGGTGCCGACGATTATCGCATCCGCGGTGGCACGGCGGCGATGCACGTCGCCCCGCGCGGCCTCGCTGGTGATCCACTGGCTGGTGCCGTCGGCGGCGGCGCTGCGGCCGTCGACGCTGGTCGCGAACTTCCACGTGATGTGCGGCATCCCGGTGCGCTGCTTGTGCAGCCATTCCCGGAGCGGACCACCCGCGACGGTGTCGGCCAACACGCCGGCCTCGAAGTCGATCCCAGATTCGGCGAGCCTCGAGGCGCCGCCTGCGGCTTCCGGATTGGGATCGCCGACGGCGTACGCAACCCGCGAAATCCGGGCCGCGACAAGCGCGTCCACGCAGGGCGGGGTCCGGCCGTAGTGGTTGCACGGCTCAAGCGTCACGACCGCGGTGCCGCCGACAGCGCGCTCCCCCGCCCTGCGCAACGCCACGACCTCGGCGTGCGGGCCGCCAGGCGGCTCCGTTGCGCCGACGCCGGCGATTTCGCCGTCGCGGTCCAGAATGACCGCACCCACAGGCGGATTGGGATAGGTGCTGCCCTTGACCCGATCGGCCTGCTCGACGGCCAACCGCATCGCGGCGTCGAGGTTCATAGCCGCAGGTGCTTGGACGCCGAGGCGGCCTGCCGGCGAAGCGATTCCACCGCGGCGGCCGGATCCTCGGCGCTGAAGACCGCGGAACCCGCGACAAAGCAGTCCACCCCGGCCAGCGCCGCCTCTTCGATGGTGTCTTCGTTGATGCCACCATCGATCTCCACCACGATCGTCAACTCGCCGGCGTCGACGAGCCGGCGCACGATGCCGACCTTCGGCAGCACCTCCGGGATGAATTTCTGCCCGCCGAAACCGGGCTCCACCGACATGATCAGCACCGTGTCGAACTCGCGCAGGATCTCCAGGTAGGGCTCGATCGGCGTACCGGGCTTGACGGACAAGCCGGCCTTGGCGCCCGCGGCGCGGATGTCGCGGGCCACGCCGACGGGGTTGTCGGTGGCCTCCGCGTGGAACGTGACGTTGTACGCACCGGCTTCGGCGTACGGCGGCGCCCAGCGGTCGGGATTGTCGATCATCAGATGACAGTCCATCGGGATGTCGGTTCTCTTGAGCAACGCCTCGACGACCGGCAGCCCGATGGTCAGGTTGGGCACGAAGTGGTTGTCCATCACGTCGACGTGCAACCAGTCTGCGCCGGTCACCGCCGCGGCTTCGTCACCGAGCTCCGCGAAGTCGGCGGCCAGGATCGACGGCGCGATAAGCGGTTCAGCCATGGCGCTCACCCTATCTGTTGGCTCTTCGCGCAAGAGCTCATCGCACTTTGAGCGCCGCGGCGAACATCGCATCGGTGCCGTGCCGATGTGGCCACAGCTGCACGTAGGGGCCGTCGCCAAGGACGTCGACCGGGTCGAACAGCGGCCGCGTGTCCAGCGCCGTGACCGGGTGGCGACGCAGTGCGTCGGCGATGATGCCGACGGTCTCTGCCAGGTGCGGCGAACAGGTCGCGTACAGCACCACTCCGCCGGGACGGGTCAGCCGGATCGCCGAGGCCAGCAGCTCTTTCTGCAGTTTGGCCAGCTGCGGGACATCTCCGGGCTGGCGCCGCCAGCGGGCTTCTGGCCTGCGCCGCAGCGCACCCAGTCCGGTGCACGGTGCGTCGACCAGCACCCGGTCGAAACCCGCTTCGAGTCCGGGGTCGCGGCCGTCGACGCGCAGTACCTCGACCGGCAGGCCGCGGGTGTTCTCTTCGACCATGTCGGCGCGGCGCGCGGCGGGCTCGATCGCGGTAACGGGGGTGGCTGTACCTGATTCAGTGCTCCTTTCGTCCGCGCGCAGGGCGGCAAGCAGGGCTGTCTTTCCGCCCGGCCCGGCGCACAGGTCCAACCACCGCCCGGTGTCGGGGCCGTCCAGGTCGGCAAGCGTCAGCGCCCGCGCCACCAGCTGGCTGCCCTCGTCCTGCACCAGCGCGGCGCCGTCACGGACCGGATTGAGCCGACCTGGGTCGCCACCTGGCAGGTAGACGGCGTACGGGGAGTAGCGCCCTACCGTGCCGTCGACCTGTCCAGCGAGCTCGTCGGCGGTCAGCACGCCGGGCCGCGCGGCGAGATGCACCGAAGGGCGCTCGTCGTCGCTGGCCAGCAGCGCGTCCAGCTGCCCCGCATCTGCGCCGAGGGCGTCGGCGAAGGCCTGCGCCACCCAGCGCGGATGAGCATGCACGAACGCGGCGTGGCCGACCGGGTCGCTTTCGACCGGCGGGGCGAGCTCGTCGACCCAGCTCTGCTCGTCGCGCCCGGCGATGGTTCGGAGCACGCCATTGACGAAACCGGCTCGCGCTGAATCGAATTCGATACCCGCCTGTTCGACGGTGGTGGACACCGCCGCATGCTGTTCGACCCGGGTGCGCAGCAGCTGGTAGGCACCCAGCCTCAGCAGATCCAGCAGCACGGGGTTGATCTTCTCGGGCGGCCGATCGGCGGCCCTGCAGATGATCGCGTCAAGCAGGCCGCGGGTGCGGCAGGTGCCGTAGGCGAGTTCGGTGGCGAACGCGGCGTCGCGGCCGGTGATTCCGCGTCCGCGCAGCAGGGCGGGCAGCGCGAGGTTGGCGTAGGCGTCCCTCTCCGATACCGCGCGCAACACGTCGAACGCCGCTTGGCGGGCAGGATCGAGCGGTTTTCGGCGCGGCGGGCGTTTGTTGCGGCGCTCGGTCATTGGGCAGTTGCGCTCTCGCCGAGGCGGGCGCCGCGCGCCCAGTCGGTGGCGTTCATCATCTTCTTGCCCGGCGGCTGGATTTGTCCGAGCAGCAACGGTTGTGATCCCGTGCCGACGTACACGCCCTTGCGCTCCACCCGAATCGCGCCGGGCGCCAGGCTGTTTGGGGTGTCTTCGACCGTCGCCGGTCCCACCTTGACGCGAAGATCGCCGATCATCGTCCATGCGCCCGGATTCGGCGTAACGGCGCGGATTCGCCGATCGACCACGTGGGCCGGCAAATCCCACCGCACGCGCGCTTCCTCGACGGTGATCTTCGGGGCGACGGTGACGCCGTCGGCGGGCTGCGGTACCGCGGTCAGTGAACCGTCGGCGACGCCGTCGAGCGTAGCTTCCAGCAGCGCCGCTCCCGAAACAGCAAGCCGCTCAACCAGAACGCCCGCGGTGTCGGTGGGCCGGATCGTTTCCGTCACCACGCCGTAGACCGGGCCTGAGTCCAGCGCGGGCTCGATCTGAAATGTCGTCGCACCGGTGACGCTGTCACCGGCGGCGATCGCCGCCTGGACCGGTGCCGCGCCCCGCCAGGCGGGCAGCAGCGAGAAGTGCAGATTGACCCAGCCGTGTGTGGGCACCCCCAGCAGCCGCTCGGACAGCAGCGCGCCGTACGCCACCACCGCGCTGCAATCTGGCGCCAGCTGCGTAAGCTCCGCTATGAACTCATCGGAGTTGGGCCGCGCAGGCCGCAGCACCGGGATGCCGTGCTCGAGGGCTAGCTGGGCCGCCGGCGACGGCGACGGCTTGGCGCGTCGACCAGACGCGGCGTCGGGGCGGGTCAGCACCGCGACCACGTCGTGGCGTGGCGATTCAATGAACCGACGCAACGAGGGCAGCGCGGGCTCGGGAGTGCCGGCGAAGACGATGCGCACCGCGCCAGTGTAGGGACGCTTACCGGGGCGTCTGGTAGTACTCCCGCTCGGACACCCCCGTCATCGGGGCGACGAACATCCACGGGATGCTGCTGATCAGCCGATTCAGCGTGGCTACCGCGTCGTTGTAGTACTGACGCGCGAACGCCAGCTTGTTCTCGGTGTCGGTGAGATTGTCCTGCAGGTTCAGGAAGTTGTTCGACGAGTTCAGCTGCGGGTAGCTCTGGCCGAGCGCCAGCAGCGGCGCAAGCGCGCTATCGAGCTCCTTTTCGGCAGCACTGCGCTGTGCCACCGATTTCCCGGTCGTCGCCGAGGTCAGCGCAGCACGAGCGTCCGTGACATGGTCGAGGATGCCCTTCTCGTGGCCGGCGAACGTCTGTACCGTGTGCACGAGACTGGGGATCAGCGACGCGCGACGCGTCAGCTCCACATCGATGCCGGACAGCGCTTCGGCGACACGAACGTCGGCGGCGCGGATCTTGTTGTAGCCCATCACGAAACCGATCAGCACCAGCACCGCCAGCACCAAAACGATGATCAGCAGGAATCTCACCATGATCCGCCTCCTCCTCCGCCGCCACCACCGCCGCCGCCGCCGCTGAAGCCGCCGCCGCTACTGCCGCTACTGCCGCTGGAGGACGACGACTGCGACGCGGTGTAGGCGCCGATCGACGACGATAGCGCCGACTCGAAGCTGTCGAAACTGGGCCCACTGGAACCGCCGGCAAAGCCCCACCCGGTCGTCGACGACGAGTTGTACCAATCCGGCTGCGGCGCGGGCGTTCCCATCGACGTCTCGTACTTCTTCGCCCACAGCGCTGCCACCCCGGCGGCCACCGCGAAGGGCACATAGGCGGTGTAAAGATCCTTGCGGGCTCCGAAGTCGAAGCGCGTCTCGGCGGATTCGGTGGCCAGCATGCGGTGGAATCCGCCTGCCCGCGACCACAACTCGCGGCCGGTCTCGGTTCGCCGGCTACCGACGCCGTCGGCCCACGACCGAATCGACAGCAGGAAGAACGCCGCGAACGGCAGGGCCCACATCGTGGTCGGGAAGCCCCACCGGAAGAAGCCGCACAGCATCAGGAGAAACGCGATCGCGTTGGCGGTTCGAACCCACAGCTCCCTCTTGCGCTTGACCATCAACCCGTTGTCGTACGCCCATTGCTCTACGGCCTTGGCCGTGTCGGTCTTGGCCTTGTTCAGCTTCTGGCCGGACTTGACGGTGTGTTTGGCCTCGAATTCGGTGCCCGCCTTCATCACCTTCAGCGCCGAGCCGACTGCGACGCTGACCGGATCGACGTCTGCCCACGCGCCGCGTTCGGCGGTTCCGCGGATGTTCCACTGCTTTTCGTTGACTTGGCGCAGATCGACCAGCCGGCGCTCGGCGAGGTAGAACAGCGTCGCGGTGAGGCCGTTCTTCGGGACGGTCTCGGTGCGGATGTACTCGGTCTGCACCGGCCCGAGGCCGGGCGGCGGCGCGTACTGAAGCGGGAATCCGGGCGACGGTTCGACTGTGGTGCGGTACCACAGAAACGCGCCGAGCCCGAATGCCACCGTCAGCCCGGCGATCCACACCACACCCGTCACCGACTGACCAAGGACGCGGTCCCAGGTATAGGGCCACGGCAGGCTGATCCGCGGCGGTGTCGGCATGTCGACGCCGGCGCGCACCGTCACGGGGGTACGCGGCGCAAGGTTTGTCGCCGCCAAAGTGACCGTGTCGCCCTCGATGGTCGGGTCGCGGCACGCCCGACCGAGGCCGTAGCCGACGGAGCACTGTACGAGGCCGACACCTCCCGGCAGGGTCACCGAGATTTCAGCGTTGTCGATCGTGTTGTTCCAGGACGGGGCGATGACGTTCCAGAAGAACACCGACGGCGAGGTCGACGGCGCACCCATGCCCGCGGCGAAGCTCTTATCGGCGCCGGTGGTGCCGGGGTCGAGAACACCCGCGATGCTGTAGCGGATCTCGAAGACGTGGGTGCCCCAACTGAGGTACTGGTCCGGATCACCGATCTTGGCGACCCGGAAGCGTTCGCCGTCCTCCCACAACATCTGGTACGGGGCCGGCCTGCCGTCGAGCAGTATTGACGTTATCTCGGGCTTCTGCCGCACCCGCGGACTGTTCTGGTTGGCGACGTCCCAGTACCGGAAGATGCCGTGCCTGCCGCTGGGAAACTCAGCGGTGATCGTCTCCACGGCGTCGAGTCGGCCGTCACGGTTGACGACGAAGTCCGCCT
The DNA here is from genome assembly GCA_035634855.1 of Mycobacterium sp. GTDB lineage: Bacteria > Actinomycetota > Actinomycetes > Mycobacteriales > Mycobacteriaceae > Mycobacterium. Next base: position 1,482 of record DASQCE010000520.1, on the reverse strand, counting down.
TGTAGTTGCTGAAGACCACGGGGTCGGAAACGTCGGAGGCCGCTGAGTCACCGCGGAACACCAGCGGCCATAACAACCCAAAAGTGATGAGCGCCAACGGGATCAGCCAGCGGATCACCCGCCACATGGCCACCTCCTCATCGGCGCGAGTCGCCAAGTCCGCATTACCCTATGTAGAGAATGTCAACCCGAAAATCAAGCGCTGGACGGCCATATATCAGCAGGTCAGAGCGTTGTTGATAGTCGGCTCGGAGCCTGTCCGCAGCAGCCAGTCCGCAAGAAATTCGGCTGGCGACCGGATGACGCCGAGGATTGCTGCATCGTTTGGTGGTCATGCGTTCTTCGTTCCCCTCAGAGATCCAGCCGATGCAGATTTGATTGCGGTGTCGAGACGGTCAGCAACGACGTCGAGGTCCTCATCGAACAGGTCGGCGTAGACATCCAGCGTCATCGACGCCTTGGCGTGGCCCAGCATCCGTTGCACCGCTTTGATATTCGCGCCTGAGCTGACCGCCAGACTGGCCGCCGTGTGGCGGAGGTCGTGGGGTGTGATCGTCGGGAACACCGGTGTGGTCGCCGCGCCGGTTGGCGCTAGCTCCTGAGCCCGCTGCATGGTTGTGGCTTTCTGGACCGCCTGCACTGCCTTATTGAACACCCGAGGTCGGAAGATCGAGCCCCGTAACACGCCGCCACGCAAGCTGGTGAACACCAGATCATCGCGACCCTTGCCACCTTGGCGTAGCGGTTGCACCCACGTCGACGGCGCATCGGCTTTAAAGATGACGTTCATCACACCGCCGAGACATGCGCCAGGAGCAACTGCCCGATGTTCCACAGTGCGAACTGTGTGACGAGGACGGGTGGGTCACCGGCGAACTCGACGAGGACGGATACGCGATTGCGCGCCGCCTGCGCCAACGGCGGCACGCCCGCCAGCGGTGCGGGCGGGCGTCGAGGCAACCGCCACTCGGAGGTCGAGCACCCCGATGCGTGGGCGCATCGCTATCTCGACGAGCAGGACCGTGGCTACGCAACAGCAGTGCGTCAGATGTCCACCGGTGCAGGCGGTGCTGCCAACGAAAAAGGGGCACCCGCATCGGGGTGCCCCTTGGTGTGGGTGTGTTTACCGGTGCGGGGCGTTGACCTGCGGCTGGATGTCAACGACCCACGCGTGGTGGCCGAACTCGGTCGGGACGATGACCGGCGAGTTGACGGCCGGGGCGGCTTGGGCGGGGGCGGCGAGGCCGAGGATGGCGGCTGTGAGCCCGCTGGCGACGACGGCGGCAAATCCGAACTTGTTCATTGTGGTGCCTTCTTCTTTCTATCTTCTGTTGTGTTTGAGCCGTGGCGCGAAGTCGCGGTTCGGAGGCTGTGTCGGCCGGTGTTGAATAGTTTGCCTATGTATTTATGTAAGCGCTGAGGTCAGATCATTTATTCCCGCAGCGTGCCGTCGCAGTCGGCGCCATCACCTACCTGAGCACC
>DASQCE010000519.1:0-18248 GCA_035634855.1 Mycobacterium sp. | reverse complement strand
ACGGAAATTCCGTCTGATGCCCAGTGCGAGTCCGCCTGTATGCCGATCCAGTCGTCAACGGTAACCGAGAGAACGCCGCTGTCAGGTCCCCATTGATATAACCGATGCCCTGTGTACCGAGGTTGGTCACCAGGCTCGTCGCCTCGGCGATCATGACAGCCCGGACGAACGGTGAGTTCTTCTCTCCTGCAAGCACTTTGATGCCATCATTGTAGAAGCGCTTGCGGGAGTCATTCTGATGCGCCCCCGGCGATCGTGTCCAACCCACGTCATCGCTACCGACGAACGGAAGGATCGAGTCCTCTGGCGGTGGCGGTTGCACCAGTGAGATCGGTGCAGTCCATTGACGGCCGGGCGGCGCCGACGAGCGCCGGTACTGCACAAGCGTGGCGCGCGTCACCGTGCGGCCGTCCTGTACCACGTCGCATTCCGCACTGCGCACGCGTCGTCCGACACGGACCACTCGGACGTCGATCGTCGTCGGGACGTGACGTGCCGACCTGAACAAGTCTGCAGTGAACCGAGCCGGCACGAAGTCTTCAGATCCGCAACGGTTTTCGAGTGCCCGCGCGGCCAAGCCCACGACAGCCGGTCCGTTGAGATGATCGTCGCCCCAATGACTCTGCGCAAACGGGGAAGGCATGAACGCACCACCCTCGGTCAGCGCGAAATGCGCAGGTTCAGTCGGCATCCGACCATCGTTGCACAGCGGCCAATCGCCTAGGTGTTGCGCCCGCCGTTGACGCCCAGAATCTGGCCGGTGATGTAGCCGGCCTGATCGGAGATCAGGAAAGCGCATGCGGCAGCGATGTCTTCGGGCTTACCCATGCGTCGGACCGGGGTCGCATCGATGGTCGCCTGAACGTCACGGATCCTGCCGCGGGCTTCTGCACCACGCAGCATCGGCGTGTCGATGAAGCCCGGCGGCACCGCGTTGACCGTGATGCCAGCGGGTCCGTACTCCAGCGCCAGCGACTTGGTCAAGCCGTTCACCGCCGACTTCGCGGCCACATAGTGCGACATATGCGGCGTGCCGGAATGGGTGCTCGACGACGAGATGTTCACGATGCGTCCCCAGCCGGCGTCAACCATGTCGGGCAGCACCGCCTGAATACAGTGGAAAACGCCGTTCAGATTCACGTCGATCACTTTCTGCCACTCGTCGTAGGTGATGTCGGTGAACCGCTTGAACCCGTCCAGGCCGGCCGCATTGACCAGGACCGTCACCGGCCCCAACTGTGCGCGGATCGCCGACAGTGCAGCGTCGACCTGCGGTCGGTCCGTCACATCCGCCCTCTGCGCAAACTCGTCGTCGGATGGGTTCGTGTCGATCGTGGCGACGTGATAGCCGTCCGCCCGCAGCCGATCCGCGACCGCGCGTCCGATGCCTGAGCCGCCCCCAGTGACGACAGCCGTTTTCATAACAGATTTCCTTCCCGAGAACTGTTGAGTCGTTCGATGATTGGAGATCTACATCGCGCGTCGAGGGGTCCGCAGACCCAAGATGCGACGGCCGGCGTCCACTAGATGCTCACGCAGCGCGTCATCATCGAGGTTGCCCCATGTCGGTCCTGCCGCGCCGGCCATCCCGGCGAACACCATGGCCGCCTTGACCTCGCCGGCCGGTCCCGGATCAACATCAGCCAGCAGCGCCAGCTGCCGCATGATCAATTTGCCCCATTCGGCACGATCGGTGAGCACCGTCGCGACGCTGGGATCGGTGGCAAGCACCGCCACAAGCCCCCGGTTTCGCACCGCCAGCGCCGCGTAACCGCTGAGCATGTGCTCCGCCCTGGCGTGCGGCGTGCGTTTTGTCTCTGCTGATTCGACGACGGTTCGCAGCTCGTCGAGCGTCGGCTCGATGACCGCGGCGAGCAGTTGCTCGCGGGTCCGGAAATGGTGATAGATGGCGGCTTTGGTGAACCCCAGCTCGTCGGCGATCATCTGCAGCGACGTGCCCGCGAAGCTGTGCCGGGTGAACAAGTCGATCGCGGCCTCGATCAGTCGCGTCCGGGTGTCGGTAGTCCCCAGCGCCGCTGTCGTCATCGCCAGCTCCTCAATAGGTCCGATTCAGCTTTACGATCGTAAGGTACATTACTTTCCATTCGTAAAGCTACCTCCTTTACAATCGACTAGGTCAAGAGGAGTCTCCGATGAGCGAGATCGAATCGAAGGACTTCTTCCGGGAGCGCCTCGCGGTGCACCGGGCACTGGCTGCGCAGTCGCCTCAAGGAGAACGAAGCGTTCATGTGGGGGTTGGCCGACCGCGGCTCGCGACGGCGGTCCTCGATGTAGCTAGGCCGCGTTGACCGTCAACACCCCGTCGGGCGCGCTCTCGACGCGGGTTCCGAATCGTCGGCTCATCTCCGCCATGGTCGCGCGCAACCACTCGGCGTCCCGATCGGGCGCGCGTTCGAGCCGCATCCTCCGCATCCGCATCGGCACCATGCGCAAGACGCTGCCCGACTGGCTGTCGATCGACGCGAAGTACAGCAGCCGCAGTTCGTGCCGGAATGCCTCGAACGTAGAGATGCCTTCGTAGTCGTCGATCGTGTCCCCGCACCCGTACAGAATCAGTCTGCCGCGGTATACCTCAATCGGCCGGGGATGATGCGACGAATGCCCGTGCACCACATCGATACCGGCGTCAATCAGCCTGTGCGCGAACCGGATCTGCGCGGAGTCGACGTCGTACCCCCAATTTGAGCCCCAGTGCACGGACACCACCGCAATGTCGCCATGGCCTTTCAAGGCCAATGCCCGGCCGGCGACCATGCTGGCGCTGCGATCGGACATGTCGGGCACGTATGCGACACCGGGGCGACCCCCCGTCGCCGCCCACCCGTGCGGAATTCCACTGGATCCCATGCCGCAGGCCGCGATCACGACACGTCCGACCACAGCCGGGCGCTCGGCGCTATTCTCGTCCAATCCCGCACCGGCGCTGTCTAATCCGGCATCGTCGAGCGTTCGGAGGGTGTCGATCAGCCCCTGATACCCGAAATCGAGAATATGGTTATTGGCCAGCGCGCAGACGTCAGGCCGGATCGCGGTCAAGCATCCGACGTTGTCCGGATGCATCCGATAGTGCACCGCCTTGCCCCGTGCGAACTCGCCGCCGTCGGTGATGCTGGTTTCCAGATTGAGCAGTCGGACGTCGGGCGCGAACTGGTCCACGATCTCGAGCGCTTCACCCCACGGCCACGTGAAGTCGATCGGTGCCGGAATGGGGCCGTTCGTCTGCTCGGCAAGCCGTATGTAGGTTCGCGCATCGGACACAACGGATTCGCGCAGCGTCGGATCGCCCGGGTGCGGCAGTAGTTGATCTATCGCACGGCCCGTCATCACGTCGCCGGTGAGGAAGATGACCGTCATGGCGGATCACCGTGTGCCGGCCTCGGCGAGGTCAGCCACCGAGTTGATGTTGGTCTGGTCGACGAACGACGGTCCGGTCAATGTCGGCTGGCCGCCACCGATCACGTTCTTGTTGGTCAAGTACAGCCACAGTGAATCGACCGCCAGATAGCCCTGCAGAAACGGCTGTTGATCGATGGCCCATTCGATCAGTCCGTTCTTGATCGCGTCGACGACGCCTGCGTTGCTGTCGAACGTGGCCACCCTGGCGTAGCTGTTCGCTTCGGCGACCGCCTCCAGCGCAGCCAACGCGATTGGCGCACCGAGGGTGAGGATGCGGTCGATGCTGAAGTCCTGTTGCAGCTTTGCGATCACTGCGGCCTTGACGGTCTTTTTGTCCACGCCGTCGACATAGAGCTTCTGCGTCTTGCCCTTGAATCCCCTTGCCAGTCCATCACATCGCGCCTCGAGTCCGACGTGGCCCGGCTCGTGAATCACACACAGTGTGTTCTGCGCGCCTTCATGGGTGAAGCGTTCGCCCGCGGCCTGACCTGCGATCGTCTCGTCCTGTCCGAAGTACTCCATCACCCCCAGTGCTTTCCAGTCGGCTATCCCGGAATTCACTGCCACAACGGGGATTCCCACGGCCACTGCAGTCTGCACGGCCGGCGCCATGACAGCAGGGTCGGCGAGTGTGACGGCGATCCCTGCGACCTTTCCGCTGACCGCAGACCGCACGAGATTGGCCTGGGCCGCCGCGTCCGGGTCATGGGAGTACTGCAGATCGAGGTCGTCCTTCGTGGCCGCGGCTTCGGCGCCTCGGCGGACCAGATCCCAGAACGTGTCGCCGGGTGCCTGATGGGTGATGAGTGCGACCGTCGCACGCTGCGCGCCCCCGTTGTGCGCAACCGACGTGGTCGTCGTTGCAGCGCGCTCGCCGCCCGAACATGCCGCGGCCGCAATCACCAGCACCGAGAGGATGTACGCAAAGGACATTCGGGCCATCGTTCCGCCCCTCCCACGCGAGCCGCCGCGACCAATCCGCGCAACGGGGGTCGCACCCCCATAATCGCAGGTGATGGGCCTGAGGTGTGCACGATTACCCGGAACCTGGACCCTGTTCCTGCGCCGCCTCCTCGCCCGCGTCGGCGGTGTCGCGACGGCGCTCGCGCAGCACGAATGCGGCCAACGCCAGAACCAACACCACTGCGCCCAACACACCGATCTCGACGACCGCGCGCGCAAAATCGGGCCCCTTGTCCAACAACGTGGCGGCCTCCACCGACAGCACCACGATCTCCTTGATGCCTGCCAGGATCCCGACGATGAGAAACGGCTCCGCGACGATCTCGTGAGAGCGCAGGCACGACCGCACGGCATAGAGCAACTCGACGAAGATGAAGATCAGCAGCAGCCCGTCTAGGACCTCGAGCATGACGACCTTGGCCGGAGCCTCCTTCAGGCGCAGCAAAGTGTTGAACTGGGCGACGAGCAGAGCGACCGATCCGACCACGAGCACGGCCGAAATGGCCCAGTAGACCGCGTCCTCGAGGAATAGCAGAACGCGGTCGGCGAAACGTTGACGGCCTTCTTCGTCTTCGTCTTCGTCTTTGTGTGACTGCTTCGTCATCGCCACCGCGGTCTCCTCGGCGTACTCAATCGTCGCGATTGAGTTGCCAGATGCGGGTCGACAACAGCGTCGCAAACGCACACCACGCCGGATACAGCCCGAGGACGGCACCGGAAGAACCGCGCGCGGCGATGGCGCGCCGAGTGAGATCCGCACTGCTCGCCGTCAACGCCGCTGCCGCCAGTGCCGATGTGCCGAGCTGGCGACGAGTGAAAAACAGCCATGTCCACCCGGCGTTCAGCACGAGGTTGGCGGCAAGCAGTGCGGCGTACGTGCGAGCCTGCCCGCGGTCCTTTTCGCGCAGGTGGTCGAGCGTGGACGCCGATACGGCGGCGATGTCTGCGTAGAGAATCGGCCACACGATCGGAAACGCCTGGCGGGGCGGCTGAAAGCCCGGCTTCTTCAACCCGGCGTACCAGGCCGACTCAGCGGGGCGGCTTGCCAGCCCACCGACTCCTGCCGCGACGACAACCGCTCCAACGGTGCTGACCAGTGTCTTTGGACGCATGGCGTTATTTACCCGCAAGTCGATGTCACGAATCGCGGCCCTGCTTGCGTCTGCTGTGTATCAACCGCCGAAACGAAAGCAGAACGATGAACGAGATCTTGATTCTCGGCGCCGGATACACCGGCATGGCCGCCACGGTGGGGCTGGTAGGCCGCCTGAAAACTCGCGACGACGTCCACATCACCCTGGTCAACCCCCAGACCCGGTTCACCGAGCGACTGCGGCTGCACCAAACCGCCTCCGGCGAGTCCCTGGCCGACCTGCAGATCCCCGATCAGCTCGAGGGTACCGGCGTGGACTTCGTCAAGGGCTGGGTGACCGGCATCGACACCGATGCGCAATCCGTCCGCATCGACGATGCTTACGCGCTGCGCTACGACACGCTTATCTACGCACTGGGCAGTGTCGCCGACACCGAGACGGTCTCTGGAGTTGACGAATTCGCCTACACCCTGAACAGCGCACAGGACGCGACCCTGCTCGCCGGCCACCTCGACCGCCTCGCCGACGGCATCGTCGTGGTTGCCGGCGGTGGGCTTACCGGAGTGGAGTCCGCGGCCGAGATCGCCGAGCAGCATCCCGAACTCGATGTCGTCCTGCTGAGCCGTCAGGTGCCCGGATCGATGATGGGCGCCAGCGCGCGGGCCCGGCTGCACGCGGGCCTCGGTCGGCTCGGTGTGCGGGTGCATGCCGGAGTCGAGATCGTCAAGGTGATGTCCGACGGTGTCGCCCTCGACGACGGCGAGGTCGTCGATGCGCAGGCCGTGCTGTGGACGACCGGTGTGCGGGTATCCCCGATCGCGGCTGCTGCCGGTCTCGAAGTCGACGACCGCGGCCGTATCGTCACCGACGAATCGCTGCGGTCGGTAACGCACCCGAACGTCTACGCGATCGGCGACGCGGCCGCGATCCGGCAGGGCTACGGCGTGATGCACGGCACCTGCCAGAGCGGCATTCCGACCGCGCTGCACGCGGCGGCCTCCATCGTGCGCGAGCTGAAAGGCAAGCAGCCCAAGAAGTTCCGCTTCGGCTACGTCCATCAGCCGGTCAGCCTGGGACGCCACGACGGCGTCATCCAGTTCACCCACGCCGACGACAGCCCCGGACGGTTCTACTTGGCCGGCCGCTTTGCGGTCGCGTACAAAGAGACGGTGAGCTCCAGCCCGTGGACCACATACCGTCTGCTCAAGGTGCTGCCCGCACTGGGAGCGGCGACCTGGCGGCGCGGCGGGCGGTCGACGCGTGACACTTCTCGCTCCCCACGTCCACGATGAACCCCGACCATCAGACGTTCGCCGATCACAGGAACCTGTTGTTCTCGATCGCCTACCGGATCCTCGGCTCCGCCGCGGACGCCGAAGACGTCGTCCAGGACGCCTGGTTCAAGTGGTCGGCGGACGACCGCTCACAGGTCTCAGACCCGAAGGCCTACCTCGCGCGCATCGTGTCGAACCTGTCGATGGAGCGGCTTCACTCGACGCGGCACCAGCGCGAAACCTACGTCGGACCGTGGCTTCCTGAGCCGATCCTCACCCAGGCCGACGCCGCCGACGACGTCGCAACCGCCGAATCGGTGTCGATGGCGATGCTCGTAGTGCTCGAGACCCTAAGCCCCTTAGAGCGGGCCGTGTTCGTGCTCAAGGAGGTCTTCGACTTCAGTTACGCCGAGATCGGTGAAGCCGTCGACAGGTCCGAATCCGCGGTGCGGCAAGCCGCCCACCGCGCTCGCGAACACGTCCAGGCGCGCCGCCCCCGGTTCGAGACCGACCGCGTCAAGAAGCGCGAAGCCACCGAGCGATTCTTCGCCGCCATCACGGGCGGCGACATCAACGAATTGATGGAACTCCTCGCGCCGGAGGTCACGCTGTGGACCGACGGCGGCGGCAAGGTCCGCCAGGCGATGCGCCCGATCATCGGCATCGACAACGTCGCACGGTGGATCGCCGGTGCGAGCCAACGTCCGTACGAAGGCGTCGAAATCGCCGACATGGCAGCCGAAGTCGTCGACATCAACGGCGGGCCGGGCATCGTGTTGACCGGCGGCGGACGCGTGATCGCAACCCTGACCGTCGACCTTGACGCCGACGGTCGCATCGTCACCGTCCACAACGTGGCCAACCCGGACAAACTGCGCGCGGTGGCAGACGGGGTGAAGCACATCTAGCGTGGCGTGATGACCGAATGGCACGTGCGCACCGGCAGCGCGGCGGACTTGAATCTTGTCGGCCCGCTGTGGGTGGCGGTCCATCACCGGCACGCCGAAACCATGCCGCAACTGGCGCCGTATGTCAGCGACGACGAGACCTGGCGGGTGCGACGCGGGTTGTATGAGGACTTGCTCGCCAAGCCCGACACCCTGCTGCTGCTCGCGTTCGTCGGCGAGGCGGCCGTGGGCTACGGCCTTGCCCACGTCATGCCGGTGGACGACAGCTGGATTCCGGACACCTGGGCAACTGGGCCACGGATCGGCGAGATCGAATCCCTCAGTGTGCTACCGCCATACCGTGGTGGCGGGCTGGGCTCCGAACTGCTCGGCCGACTCGAGCGGCACCTGCGTGACATCGGCGTCAAAGATCTGGTCCTGGGTGCGCTTCCCGGTAACACCGACGCCATCCGCCTCTACGAACGGCGCGGCTATCGACCGACCTGGCTCTACCTGTCCCGTCTGGACGGGCGGAACTAACATGATTCGGACGACGTCACAGGGGGAACCGGTCCATATGAACGAACTCAAGTATCTGGAACTGCACGGTGACCGCGTCGCCTATCGGGATGCGGGCAGCGGTGAGACGTTGCTGCTGATCCACGGGATGGCCGGAAGTTCAGAAACCTGGCGGGCGGTCATCCCACAGCTGGCCAAGAAGTATCGCGTGATCGCACCGGACCTGCTCGGCCACGGACAGTCGGACAAGCCTCGAGGCGACTATTCGCTTGGTGCGTTCGCGGTATGGCTGCGCGACCTGCTCGATGAACTGGGGGTCACGCGCGCGACGATCGTCGGCCAGTCGCTTGGTGGCGGGGTGGCCATGCAGTTCGTGTACCAACACCCGGACTACTGCCAACGGCTCGTGCTCATCAGCAGCGGGGGTCTAGGTCCCGATGTCGGATGGACGCTGCGGTTGCTGTCGGCGCCGGGAGCCGAATTGATCCTGCCGGTGATCGCACCAAAACCAGTCCTCAATGTCGGCAACAAGCTGCGTTCGTGGCTATCTGCGGCAGGCATTCAGTCCCCCCGCGGTGCGGAGATCTGGAGCGCATACTCGTCATTCTCAGACTCGCAGACGCGGCAAGCGTTCCTGCGCACGCTGCGCTCAGTAGTCGACTACCGCGGGCAGGCGGTCAGCGCGCTGAATCGGCTGCATCTGACGTCTGAGCTGCCGACCATGGCAATCTGGGGCGACAAAGACCAGATCATTCCGGTCGACCACGCCTACGCTGCACAGGCTGCGCGACCGGGAAGCCGGCTTGAGGTGCTCGCGGGCGTCGGCCACTTTCCGCACGTCGAGCGCCCCACTGACGTGGTCGATCTGATCGACGACTTCATCACTACGACGACCGAGATGACGAGCGAACCAGTCGATACCCGCAATACAGCACCGCAGCCACCACCAGATTGACGAAGTACGCGACGTCTGCGCCGTGCCACGCCCGCGCGACCGGACCCTCGATCAGCGACGTGTTCATGAACGGAATCGCCGCGGCGTAGGCGAGCACGAACACGATCACCGCTGCGGCCGCGTCGCGGCGCTCGGTCGGCTCCTCGGCCGGGTTGATGGTCGCGCGGCCCCGGATACGCAGCAGCCAATCGATGACCACGACCGAGACAAACGCCGGGATCCAGTAGCTCACCAACAGCAGCACATTCTGGAAGCGGCTCGCGGTGTCGGCGGCGTGTAGCCAGAGGATGAGCGGAAAGGCCAGGAGCGTCACGATCACGGCCGACACCGGCCGCCGCACCCGCACCCCGATCGTCTGCAGCGCCAGCGAGCCGCTGTAGTCGTTCATCACACCCGAGCCAATCGACGCCAGCGCGATGATGAGCAGCGCCAGCCCGCCAAGCAGACCTCCGCCCATCACCGATCGCACGCCCTCCGCCGTCTGCTCGGAGACCACATTCCCTGCCGCGATGCCGATGCCCTGAATGAAGATGTACGCCAAAACAATTCCGGCAAACGTGAACCCGAACACCCGCGCCCGCGACGAGTCCGCAGGCAGGTAGCGGCTGAAGTCGGCGGCATAGCTGGCCCACGACACCGCCAGGCTGAACGCGATGGTCACCTCGAGGACAAACGCGCCGGCGAGGTCCGCGCCGTGGACACTGGCCGGCGTGACGATCTCATGTCCCCCAACGAGCTTCACCGCGAACACCACGAACGTCACGAACAACACCACGGTCAACACCGCCTGCATCCGGTGGATGACCTCGTAGCCGAAAAAGCCCGCCGCGCCCTGCAGAGCCAGCACGATCAGCACCCCGAGCCAAAACGGGATGCCGAGCAACACCGAAAGCGCTTCCCCACCGAACAGTCCGACAAGCGCGTCCCACGCGATCGTGCCCAGCCATTGCAGAACTGCGGGCAACACGACGCCGCCGCCAAACGCCATCCGGGAGTTGGGCAACTGGCCGGTGCCGGTCCGCGGACCCCACGTCGACAGGTATCCGACCGTGAGCGAGCCGAGAACCGTGCCGATCACCATCGCCAGCAGACCGAGCCAGAAGCCGAGCCCGAGCACGATCGCCAGCGCACCGGTGAAGACCCCGGTCATGTTGACCTGCGGAGCAAACCACACCGTGAACAGCCGGGCGGGCGAACCGTACCGCTGATCCTCTGCGATGGGCGCGATGCCGTGCGTCTCGACGGACAAATCCCCGGCACCGGTAGGTCGGTGACCGGCGAAGGTCGGTTCAGTCAGCGCGCTCATACGTCCATTCGATCACGAGTGTTGGCAGGATTGTCGGGTGACCATCACCCACAGCAGCGATGGCAGGCCACGGGCGCGCGGCCTCGGTATCACCTTGCCCGGCGAGCCAGGACCGCTCAACGCGATCACCGACGTCGGCGGCGTCGAGGTCGGCGTGACGACGTTGATCGGCGGGACTTCGGTGCGTACCGGCGTCACCGCGATTCTGCCGCGCGGCCGCGAAGGGATCGGCCGGCCGTGCGCCGCGGGCTGGTACTCGCTCAATGGCAACGGCGAGATGACCGGCACCACCTGGATCGACGAGGCCGGATCGTTCAATCTTCCTGTCGTGCTGTCGAATACGCACGCGATCGGCGCCTGCCACACCGGCGTCGTCGGCTGGGTCAACCGGGACAATCCACGGCTCGCCCGGCAGTGGCTGCTGCCAGTCTGCGCAGAGACCTGGGACGGCTATCTCAACGACATCAACGGCGGCCACGTCCGACCCGAACATGTCGAGGCGGCCCTCGACGCGGCGACCGGTGGTCCGGTGGCCGAGGGATCGGTCGGCGGCGGAACCGGGATGACCTGCTACGAATTCAAAGGCGGCAACGGTACCGCGTCCAGGCAAGTCAGCTACGGGCAACGGACCTTCACGGTTGGAGTGTTCGTGCAGGCGAACTTCGGCTCCCGTATCGAATTGACCGTTGCCGGAAGACGTGTCGGCCCCGAGTTGCTCGACGACAACCCGCTGGCCAACGATTGGTTCGAGGTCGACCTCGGGCTCAAGCCACCGCCCGGCGCCGGCTCGGTCATCGCGATCGTGGCCACCGACGCACCGCTGCTGCCGGGCCAGTGCAAGGCTTTGGCACGGCGCGTTCCCTTGGGCCTGGCCCGAACCGGCACGGCGGGCAGCCACTTCTCCGGCGACATCTTCCTGGCCTTCTCCACCGCGGATGTGCCCGGCCTTGCGAGTGCGTTTCCCGTCGGGCCAGTCAGTGACGACGAGTTCGGCACGCTCACATTCGTGCCGTGGGGCCGCATGGACGATCTCTACACCGCGGCCGTGCAGGCCGTCGAGGAGGCGGTGCTCAACGCGCTGGTCGTCAACGACGACATGGTCGGCCGCGACGGGCACCGCTCGCCGGCGCTTCCGCATGAGCGGCTGTTGGCGCTTTTGGGCCAACGGACATAATCGAAAGAACCGGAGATGAGCTAACGAGCGGAGCGGGCCGTGGTCGAGACCGAAGCGACGCGGTCCGGCCTCGGCGGCAAAGTACGACCCGGGTTGTTGGTCGCCGGCCTGTCCGTGGTGGTCCTGACCGTCGCCGTGCTGCAGACCGCCGTCGTTCCGGTGCTCGGCATCATCGCCCATCAGCTGAACGCGTCGACGGTCGCGGCCAGCTGGGCGGTCACCGCGAATCTTCTCGCCGCGGCCGCTGCCACCCCGCTGATCGGCCGGCTGGCCGACCTGCACAGCAAGAAGCACGTGCTGTTGGTCGTGCTCGCCGTCGTGCTGCTCGGCTCGGTTCTTGCCGCCACCACCTCGTCGCTGGCGCTGCTGATCATCGCCAGGGTATTGCAGGCAGCATCGTTCGCGCTGTACCCGATCGGCGTCGCGATCCTGCGCGAGGAGTTGACCGAGGACCGGATGGTGTCGGCGATGTCGGTGCTGTCGGGGACGTTGGGCTTCGGCGGCGGGACCGGACTCGTCGTGGTGGGCCTGCTGATGAGTGGCAACGCCGGCTATCACCGCGTCTTCTGGCTGACGACGGGGTTCACGCTCGTCGTCATCGCGATCGTGGTCCTCATCGTGCCCGCGCGGCCCCGCAGCTCGACGGGAACCATCGACTGGCTCGGGGCCGCCGGGTTGGCCGTAGGCCTGTCGGCAGCGCTGTTGGCGATCACGCAGGGCAAGTCGTGGGGCTGGACGTCCCTTGCGACCCTGGGCTGTGCGGCGTGCGGCCTGGTGGTCCTCGGTGCGTGGTGGTTCTGGGAGCGCCGCACGAAACAGCCGCTGGTATCCATTGAGATGCTGACCCGGCGACCGATCATGCTCACCAACCTCGCCACCGTGTTCGTCGGCATGGGACTGTACTTCGCGTTCTTGGGGCTGACCCAGTTTGTCCAAATCCCCCACGGCGCAGCGGGATACGGCTTCGGGGCGACGGTGTTGCAAGCCAGCGTCGTCTACCTGTTGCCGGGAGCGATCACCGGCTTCCTGGTGGCCTTGGTCAGCGGCCGCTTAATCGACCGCTTCGGTGCCCGACCGGTCCTCGCGATCGCCGCGGTCGCGGGCATCGTGGGCTTCCTATTCATCGCGCTGGCTCACCATGCGCCGTGGCAGATCATCGCGGCCAGCATCCTGGCCAACGCCTACATCAGCCTGGGTTACGGCGCGCTGCCCGCGTTGGTGGTCGCGGAGGTCGACGCCGGTGAGACGGGAGTGGCCACGAGCATGAACGCGATCGCACGGACCGTCGGAAGCTCAACGGCCGCGGCACTGGTCGCGGTCCTGCTCGGCCGCACCATCCCCGGCACCCGCTTGCCGATGGAGAGCAGCTTCATCGCCATCTTCGTGGGCGGCGCCGTCACGGCGGCGCTGGCGATGGTGCTGATCGCGTTCTCGCGCCCGCGGAGGGCAGCTACCGAATCCGTCGAGGCGCGATACGAATCTCGTGCCATGAATCACGAGTGGGGTTAACGAAGCTGAGCCAGCCTGGACACCGACTTGCGGACGTCGGACTCGAGCACCTTCGCGACGAGGTTTCCGACCCGGGTGTTCAACAGCCCGCCCGTCAGTTCGGCGATGACCTGGAAGGTCGATCCCGGTTTGTTGTCCTTCACACACAGCCGCAGCGCGATGCAGATTCCCGGGCGACCCCGTCCGACCAACTCGATCGTCTTCGGCTCGTCGTATCGCGTGACCCGCCAGTGAATGGTGTTGCGGAACCCCTTGACCTTGATCAGCGACGACACACACGTACCGACCTCGACGTAGGACGGAACCTCGCTGCGCCAACCGCCGAAGATCGTCAGCCAGTCGTCGAAGCGACGCAGATCAGAGGCGAGCGCCCAGGCCCGATCGGGATTCAGATCCGACGACACCGCGACGTCAACCTTTGCCATCTCACAGCACTACCCGCCGGTACAGGTCGGGTAAACGACGTCGCCGGTTTCCACCGACTGTCACCGGCCTGGCTGCGAAAATGAGTAGGCGCGCTCTGAAGTCACACCCGGCCCACTGCGATGGCCAGGCGGTAGTTGATTACGCCCGATTCCGCGGATTCTCGCTGTCTTGACAGCGATGGACGAAGGATTCCATTGTAGAAATGTAAATTCGTTGCGGAATCGCTTGCGAAGGACCGTCTGATCCGCGATGGTTTATCCACAGCCTTCGAGGCTGTCTCATGAGGAGGATCCGCCCTGACCCGCACACCCACCACTCCCGTCGAGCAAGCGGCGGGATCCGACAGGGCCACCCGCGCCAAGGGCGGCCCCGTCATCGAGATCGACCATGTCACGAAGCGCTTCGGCGACTATGTCGCAGTGTCGGAAGCCGACTTCTCCATCGCATCGGGCGAGTTCTTCTCGATGCTTGGCCCGTCCGGCTGCGGCAAGACGACGACACTGCGGATGATCGCCGGATTCGAGACACCCACCGAGGGTGCGATCCGGCTCGAAGGCGCCGACGTGTCCCGCGTGCCACCGCACAAGCGCAACGTCAATACGGTGTTTCAGCACTACGCCCTGTTTCCGCACATGACGGTGTGGGACAACGTCGCGTACGGGCCCCGCAGCCAGAAGAAGGACAAGGCAGAGGTCCGCAAGCGAGTCGACGAGCTCCTGGAGATCGTGCGCCTGACCGACTTCGCCGAGCGTAAACCCGCCCAGCTCTCCGGCGGGCAACAGCAGCGAGTGGCGTTGGCCCGGGCGTTGGTCAACTACCCCAGCGCCCTCCTGCTCGACGAACCGCTCGGCGCCCTGGACCTCAAGCTGCGCCAGGTCATGCAATTCGAGCTCAAGCGCATCCAGCGCGAGGTCGGGATCACGTTCATCTACGTGACCCACGACCAGGAGGAAGCGCTGACGATGAGCGATCGGATCGCCGTGATGAACGCCGGCAACGTCGATCAGATCGGCACCCCCACCGAGATCTATGACCGCCCCTCGACGGTGTTCGTGGCCAGCTTCATCGGGCAGGCCAACCTGTGGTCCGGACGCCAGACGGGCCGCACCAACCGGGACCTCGTCGAAGTCGAGGTGCTCGGAACGACGTTGAAGGCCCGCCCCGGCGAGACCACGATCGAGCCGGGTGGTCAGGCGACGCTGATGGTGCGGCCGGAACGGGTAAGGGTCTCGATGGACGCGCCGACGGGCGATGTCGCGACGGTGCGCGCGACAGTGAGCGATCTGACGTTCCAGGGTCCGGTGGTGCGGCTATCGCTGGCCGCTGCGGACGACTCGACGATCGTGGCGCATGTCGGCCCGGAGCAGGATCTGCCGATGCTGCGACCGGGCGACGAGGTCCACGTCTGCTGGGCCCCCGACGCGTCGCTGGTGCTGCCGGCCGCCGACATCCCGACCACCGAGGATCTCGAGGAGATGCTCGACGACTCGTAACCGTTGGCCGTAGTTCGTTCCCTCCCTTCGGAAACCCACGAAAGGCACAGCCGCCATGACCAACGAAATCGACCCTCGGCTTCTCTCCCGCTTTGCGGCGAACCGGACTTCGCGCCGGCGCTTCATCGGCGGAGGCGCCGCGGCCGCCGCGGCGGTGGCTTTCGGTGGATCCTTCCTTGCCGCGTGTAGCTCGGGCAACAAGTCCGCCACCGGCACCACATCGACGCAAGAGGGACCCGCCAGCGGCACGTTGCGGATCTCGAACTGGCCGCTGTACATGGCCGACGGCTTCGTCGCCGATTTCCAGAAGGCGTCGGGCCTCACCGTGGACTACAAGGAAGACTTCAACGACAACGAGCAGTGGTTCGCCAAGGTGAAGGAACCGCTGTCACGCAAGCAGGACATCGGCGCCGACCTGGCGGTGCCCACGCAATTCATGGCAGCGCGCATTCATCGGCTCGGCTGGCTCAACGAGATCAGTGATTCAGGCGTTCCGAACCGGAAGAACCTTCGCCAAGATCTGCTGGATTCAAAGGTGGATCCGGGTCGCAAGGTGACGGCGCCCTATATGACCGGCATGGTTGGGCTGGCATATAACAAGGCCGCCACAGGTCGCGACATCAAGACCATTGATGATCTGTGGGATCCGGCATTGAAGGGCCGGGTGAGCCTGCTCTCCGACACCCAGGACGGCCTCGGCATGATCATGCAATCCCAGGGCAATTCACCCGAGAATCCGACCTCGGAGGCGGTGCAGAAGGCCGTCGACCTGGTGAGGGAGCAGAAGGACAAAGGACAGATCCGGCGGTTTACCGGCAATGACTATGCCGACGATTTGGCGGCAGGCAATATCGCTGTTGCTCAAGCATATTCGGGAGATGTGGTGCAGCTTCAGGCTGACAATCCGGATCTGCACTTCGTGATCCCCGAGTCGGGCGGCGACTGGTTCATCGACACGATGGTGATCCCCTACACCACGCAGAATCAGAAGGCCGCCGAAGCGTGGATCAACTACGTCTACGATCGGCCGAATTACGCCAAGCTGGTCGCATTCACGCAGTACGTCCCGGTGCTGTCGAACATGACGGACGAGCTCAACAAGATCGATCCGAAGCTGGGCAGCAACCCCCTGATCAATCCGCCGCAGGCGAGTATCGACAAGCTGAAGTCCTGGGCCGACCTCACCGACGAGCAGACGCAAGAGTTCAACACGCTCTACGCCGCGGTCACCGGCGGCTGATCAGATGGCCGGTGCAGCAGCCAGCAATCGGCAGCGGAGCAAGATCGCTCCGTACTTGATGATCCTGCCGGCGTTGGCGTACCTCGGAGTCTTCTTCGTGGTGCCGTTCTATTCGCTGGCCCGCACGTCGCTCTCGTCAATGGCTGGTTCGGTGTACCTGCCGACGCTGACATTCAACTGGGACTTCGGGAACTATGCCGACGCGTTGAGCCACTACCAGGATCAGATCATCCGGACGTTTACGTATGCGTTGGCGGCCACCGTGCTGTGCCTGCTGCTGGCATTTCCGCTGGCATACGTCATTGCGTTCAAGGCGGGCCGGTACAAGAACCTGATCCTCGGATTGGTGATCCTGCCGTTCTTCGTGACCTTCCTGATCCGCACCATCGCGTGGAAAACCATTCTGGCCGACGACGGTTGGGTGGTCAGTGCACTCGGCGCAGTGGGCTTGCTACCCAGCGAAGGCCGGCTGCTGTCGACGAGCTGGGCGGTCATCGGCGGCCTGACCTATAACTGGATCATCTTCATGATCTTGCCGCTGTACGTCAGTTTGGAGAAGATCGACCCTCGGCTCATCGAGGCGTCGAAAGACCTCTATTCGTCGAACAGGCGCAGTTTCACCAAAGTGATTCTTCCGTTGTCGATGCCCGGCGTTCTGGCGGGCAGCCTGTTGGTGTTCATCCCCGCATCGGGCGACTTCATCAATGCTGACTATCTGGGCAGCACCCAAACGACCATGATTGGCAACGTCATTCAGAAACAGTTCCTAGTGGTCAAGGACTATCCCGCCGCAGCCGCGCTGAGCATGGTCCTGATGGCGATCATCCTCGTCGGCGTGCTGTTCTACACCCGGGCGCTCGGCACGGAGGATCTGGTATGACGACTCAGGCCATGACCGCGGTAGGCACTGCTGAACCGAAAACGGTCAAAGGCAGCCCGAAATGGGGCGATCTGATCCTGCGCATCGCCGCGGGCCTGGTACTGCTCTATCTGTTCCTGCCGATCTTCGTGATCGTGTTGTTCTCGTTCAACAATCCCCAGGGCAAGTTCAACTACTCGTGGCAGGGCTTCACCCTGAACAACTGGGCGCACCCGTTCAAGTACCCGGCACTGACCGACGCGTTGAAGCTGAGCATCAACATCGCCGCCGTTTCCACCGCGATCGCCCTGGTGCTTGGGACGCTGCTCGCCATCGCCCTCGTGCGCCAACGGTTTCGCGGTAGGACAGCCGTCGACACGTTCCTGGTACTACCGCTGACGTCACCCGAGGTGGTGATCGGCGCCGCGTTGCTCACGCTGTTCCTCGATCTGGGGTGGGCCGCGGGCTACACCACCATCGTGATCGCCCACGTGGCATTCGAGATCAGCTTCATCGCGATGACCGTGCGCGCCAGGATGCGCGGGTTCGACTGGACGCTGGAGGACGCGTCTATGGACCTCGGCGCCAGCCCCGCCCGCACGTTCTTCAAAGTGACACTGCCACTGATCATTCCGGGCATTGTGGCCGCGGGCATGTTGTCGTTCGCGCTGTCGCTCGACGACTTCATCATCACGTACTTCGTCAGCGGGTCGACGGTGACTTACCCGCTGTATGTGAACGCGGCGGTCAAAGCCGCGGTGCCCCCGCAGATCAACGTGCTGGCGACGGCCATCCTGGTGATCAGCCTGATCCTGCTCGCCGTAGGAACGCTGTACCGGCGCAAGCGGATCGAAGGCTAGTCCAGCTGGACCGTGACCTTGACGCGGCCGTTGTCGTCGCGGTTGGTCACCGCGTGGCCGGTGCGGTCTTGACCGTCGAGCTTCAGCAGTGTGATCGGGCCGCCCTCGCCGAGGAAGTTGCGCCACCACGTCTTGTTGTCGGGCGACATGACGTTGATGACGACGCCGTCGGCGGAGCGCTGATAGCCGACCGGAGTCTGGATCGTTTTGCCAGAACGACGTCCGACGTAGCGGATGTTGATCATCCCGCGCCGCACGAGTGATCCGATGAC